>JBJESC010000343.1:0-2105 GCA_051882615.1 Oscillospiraceae bacterium | reverse complement strand
ACCAGAGTAATCGGAACACCCTGGAATGCCTTGGGAACATTGCACTTTTCAAGTCTGCCGCGCACACCCGAGAAGATGAGCATTGCAACCAAAAAGCCAATGCCGCCGCCCAGAGCGCACACAATGCTCTCAAGGAAGTTGTACCCATTTTCGAGATTGAGCAGAGTAACGCCGAGCACCGCACAGTTGGTGGTAATCAGCGGGAGGTACACACCCAGCGACTTATACAGCGCGGGAATGTACTTCTTGAGCAGCATTTCAACAAGCTGCACGAACAAAGCGATAATCAGAATGAACAGAATAGTGTTCAGATATGTAAGCCCCATCGGCTCAAGGAACAGGTAGTACAGCGGCCAAGTAACCGCGGTAGCCAGTACCATTACGACTGTAACGGCGCAGCCCATACCGAGCGAACCCGAGGTAGTCTTTGAAACTCCGAGGAACGGACAGATACCGAGGAACTTTGAAAGGACAAAGTTATCGGTGAGAATACCCGTAAGGAGAATAATCATCATACTTTTAGCGAGTGCCATCAGTTATTACCCTCCTTCTTAGCTTCAGAAGTCTTGGAGCCGCAGCCCTCGCTTGCGCTGGGGCAGCCCTCCTTATTGGGGCAGGACGCGCAGCCGAGAGACTTGGGAGGCTCACGGTTTGCAAGCTTGTTGACAAGCGCGATAACGCAGCCCAGCACGAAAAATCCACCTGCGGGAAGAACAAACAACGTCATCGGCTCAATAACCTCGGGACGAACCTGCATTCCGAACCAAGTGCCTGCGCCGAAAATCTCACGGACAGAACCAACCGCAAGGAGCGCCAGAGTAAAGCCGATACCCATTCCAAGTCCGTCCAGTGCAGAAGCCAGAACGTTGTTCTTGGAAGCGAACATCTCCGCACGTCCAAGAATAATGCAGTTTACCGTGATAAGCGGGAGGTAGATACCCAATGCGTCGTAAATCGGCGGCAGGAACGCCTTCAAAATCAGCTGAACCAGCGTTACAAAGCCTGCGATAACAATAATGTAGCTGGGAAGTCTTACCGTTCCCGGGATAACCTTTTTCAGCAAGGAAATAACCACGTTCGAGCACAGCAGAACAAATGTCGCCGCCACACCCATTCCAATAGCGTTTGACGCCATTGTTGTAATAGCCAAAGTCGGACACATTCCGAGAAGCGTTACGAGCGTCGGGTTTTCCTTGATTATACCTTTAGTGAATTCCTTTAAGTAACTCACTCGAAATCACCTCCGCTCAATTTGTATGCTTCCAATGCGAGATTAACAGCCTTCGCAACTCCCTTCGAGGAGTAGGTTGCGGAAGTCACCGCCTGAACCTGTCCCTTTGAAGAATCGGGATTGCTCTTGACAATCTCTGCCTTTCCCGTAATTCCCTTAAAGCAATCAAGGAACTCGGGCTTGTTGGTGTTAGTGCCAAGTCCGGGAGTTTCCTCGCCTACCGTAACAACGGATACGCCGGTAACAACATCGTCCTTAACGCCAACCATAATTCCAAAGCCCTTCTTGTAGCCCTTTACTTCAAGAGAAAAGGCAACAGAGCCGTCGTTTTTCTTGACAATCTTTTTAAGCTCGGGAATAGTGCATACCACGTTGCCGTCTTCGTCCTTGGAAACAAGTGCGGAGGGGTATTGCTCCAGAGGAATAACCGTATAATCGGTCTTTGCGCCATCATAAATTGCTGATACGGCAGCGAACTCCTTATCGGTTACTTCAAGCGAAGTATCTCTGTAAGTCGCCTTGTATACCACAATTATGAGGCACGAAATAATAGCCGCAATAAGAGCGAGTATCAAAGCAGGTTTAATCTTTGCCATCACTTGCCCTCCTTTTTCGGCTTCACAGCACCAAGAGCCTTGGGTGCTGTAAATCTGTCAATAAGCGGAGTAAGGCAGTTCATCACCAGAATGGAGAACGAAACGCCCTCGGGCAAGGATGCGAACACTCTTATGCCGAATGTAATCAGTCCGCAGCCAATGCCGAAAATAATCTTTCCCTTTTCGGTGAGAGGAGTTGTCGCGTAATCGGTAGCCATAAAGAACGCACCGAGAACAAGACCGCCGCCCATAAGCTCGTACAGCATATAGGTAACGTC
>JBJESC010000342.1:0-8208 GCA_051882615.1 Oscillospiraceae bacterium | reverse complement strand
TCGCGGCCGAGCATATTTCACGGTATCCGTCACCGTTCAGGTCGGCAAGGTAAATATCGTTTACAGGCATTCCGCAATACAGGCTTTCGCCGTTTGCGGTAACGCGTATTCTCTCCATTTTGAAGCTGACGTCCGGAAACTCGGGCATAGTAAAGGAAAGTTCATCTGACGGTGTGTCGGCAATCTTTTCGGGCGGGAGATTGGTCTGTATGGGCGTGTTGCCGGGACGGTAGGCTATATCAGATGTTCCCTGCGAGCTTATTGTGCTGTCGTTCGGGGAGATACCGCCGTCTTTCCGAATTCGGCTCATCAGCACGACTGTTCCCGCGACAATTGCCAGAGAGCAGGCTGACAGCGCGGCGGCAGTGACGATTGATTTGGTTTTTTGACGTTTTGCAAGGCGTTTGTTTCGTTGTTCCAGAATGTATCGGGTTCTTTCGTCATAGGTTTTCATACTCAAATCCTTCTTTCTCAAGCTCTTTCCTGAGAGCGGGCTTGGCGCGATAAAGCAGCGACTCCACGGAGCGTACGGTTTTATTCATCACCTCTGCGGCGCTGCTTGCCGACAGTTCCTCAAAGTATGTAAGCCACAGCACCTGCGAATATTCGGGCTTTAGTCGGAGCATTGCACGACGGAGCGTTTCGTTCTGTTCTGTAAGCATATATGACTGCTCGGGATTGTCGCCGCAGGGAAGCTCGGGGAAGTCGTCAATCGGCAGCTCGTTCCGTTTGCGGTGCCGCCTGAGATAGTCCAGCGCGGTGTTTCTTCCGATAGCATACAGAAACGTCTTGAACGAGGATTTCCCCTTGAATTTCGGCTTTTTGGTGACGAGCTTTATGAAGGTCTCGTCGCACAGCTCCTCAGCGATATTCGGATTGCGGACATAGCTGTTGAGATACAGCACAAGCCCGTCCGAATACAGGCGGACAAGCTCTGCAACGGCGCTGTCATCGCCGTTTAAGTATCGCGTATACGCATTGTTTTCCATCTATATTACCCCCCGAACATACCCTTTTCTCTCTGAAATGTCAGATATGCTCATTAAAAGCGCTTTCATAATATTAGTCTTTTGTTAATCTCAATAATACGCACCCCGAAAGGAAAATTTTATGGAACAGAAAATAAACTATCAGCGCAGATTGGACGAGCTGATTAAAACCCTTGATTACACTCCGCGTCTGCTTCTTCACAGCTGCTGTGCGCCCTGTTCGAGCTATTGCCTGGAGTATCTTGCTCGGTATTTTTCGATTACGGTGCTTTACTATAACCCCAACATCTCCCCCGAGGAAGAATTTTGCAAGCGCGCCGAGGAGCAGCGCCGCCTTATCACGGCTCTCCCCGCGAAGAACCCGATTTCGCTCGTAGTGGACGACTACAACCCGCGCGAATTCTATGACATCGCCAAAGGTCTGGAGGACGCTCCCGAGGGCGGCGAGCGCTGCTTCAAGTGCTATCGCCTGCGTCTGGAACGCGCCGCCGAATACGCTGCCGAGCATGGCTTCGACTACTTCTGCACCACACTCTCCATAAGCCCGCTCAAGAACGCTGCGAAGCTGAACGAGATAGGCGAGACGCTGGAAGCGGAACTCGGTATAAAGTTCCTCCCTTCGGATTTCAAGAAAAAGGGCGGGTATCTTCGCTCTATCGAGCTTTCGCGGGAATACGGACTGTATCGGCAGAACTACTGCGGCTGCGTGTTCTCCAAGCCAAAAGAGGAATAATAAAAAGGGGAGCGTTATGCTCCCCTTTGCGGTTTGTGTTCCTTTGCTTCTTATTCTGCGGGCTTATCCTCAACCTCAACGACAGGCTTTTCGGGAAGCTTTGCGCCGCACTTCGGGCAGAAAGCGTTCTCGTCCTTGGTCTTTACGCCGCACTTCGGACAGGTAACCTGGTTTTTCAGCTCGTCAATCTGCTTGCCGATTTCGTCCAGCTGAGCGTAGCACTCGTCGATTGCGGCAACCGCCTCATCGAATGCTGCGTTGTCCTGTTCTCCGGACTTCTTCATCTGGTAAATCATTTCGCCGAGTTTTTCAAACTTGTTTCTGATTTCGCTGTTGATCTGCGTCTGCTTAATCTTGATCTTGGACAGTTTAACCGCTTCATCGGTCATTTTGCCCGCAGTGGTTACTACGTTCTTACCTGTGCTGATTACATCTTCAAGAAATCCCATTTTGAAAGCCCCTTTCATTCTGTTAAATTGCGGTTTTATGGGGAAATTCTCCCCTTATCCCGTATTATAACATATCCCGAATAAAAATGCAAGGGAGTTTTTAAGAAAATTTTGTGAAATTCGACGGGAAATGCCGCCCAAAAGATTACAATGCTGTCATAATTCTTGGGCAACACCGCACAATTAACGGCTAACGCCTTTGCCGCGCGCTTGCTTGCATCTTTTCCGCCATCTTGCACAAATTTCGCTTGACGGGCGCCAGCCCGCCTGCGCTCAATTTGTACAATCTGACGAAAAATCTGCTGGCGCAATCGCACGACAATAATTGCGCGGTGTTGCCCTTGACTTTTCCGCAGATTTGGTGTATATTATAAAGTGTATATCTTTGCGATTGATTATTTTGGAATTTTGATTGCCGGAGGAACAAATGCAAATCGAAACTTCTTTATGTATGGGGTGTATGAACGAGAAAGACTACGACGGTCCCTGCAAGCTCTGCGGAGCGAGCGAGTCCGATCCGTGCTTTCCGTCCTATCTCGCCCCCAAAACCTATCTGAATGAACGATATATCGTCGGAAAGCTCCTTAACTACAACGGTGAGGGCGCGGTTTACATCGGTTACGATACCGTTACCGCAACCAAGGTCACGATTAAGGAGTTTATGCCCGATACTCTCTGCACCCGCAAGAAGGGCGAGACCGATATTATCGTCAATGCGAACAACTCTCCGCTGTACAAGACCTATATGTCCGAATTTGCCGACCTCAACCGCTCGCTGATGAAGCTGCGCGGAATGGCGCATATTCAGTCGGTGCTGGACGTATTCAGCGAGAACAATACCTGTTACGTTGTGTATGAGTTCATAAGCGGGATTTCCCTTAAATCGTTCCTGTCCAATGCGGCGGGAGGACTTGTGTGGGATCAGGTTAAGGAAATGTTCCCGCCTATTCTCACAACGCTGTCGCTGGTTCATGCGGCGGGAATTATTCACCGCGGTATTTCACCGCAGACCATTTTCGTTACCGATAAAATGGAGCTCAAGCTCGGAGGCTTTGCTATCTCGGCGGCGCGTACCACAAACACCGAGATCGCCTGCGAGATTTACAGCGGATATGCCGCTCCCGAACAGTACAACAACGAGCCGAACGGAACGTGGACGGACGTTTACGGAATTTGCGCGGTTCTGTATAAAGCGTTGACGGGCGCTAATCCCCCCGAAGCAATCGCCAGAACGGGCGGAAGTATGCCCGAACCTGCGATGCTCAACAGGGGAGTTCCCCAGAACGTCTCCAAGGCGATTATGGCGGGAATGAAGCTCTCCGTTGAGGGCAGAATTCGCACTATTACAGACCTGGTGGATAAGCTGTTCACCCCGCCCAAACACGCAGGAGAGCACTCCGAGAGCGGAAGAACGGGCGTTCCGATGAACGCGCGTGAGGAAAGAGCGCTCCGCAAGAAGAAGCAGGAGCAGATTAAAATGCTCGCCGTGCTTGCGATTGCGGGACTTGTGCTGATTGTGTTTGCAATCACGTTCTCGCTTGCGCTGTCGGGCGCGTGTGCGAAAGATCCGGTGGACTCCGACAGCGGGGTTACGTCAAGCAGCACTTCGACGAGCAGTTCGAGCAGCTCGAAGTCAACGAGCTCCACGTCCACTTCTCAACCGTCGTCAAGCGAGCCTGTAACTCCCGTGGACACCACGCTTGTTCCCGACTTTGCGAACGAGAGCTGGCGCTACGAGAATGCGGTGACTACCTACTCCGGTCTGCTGACGCTTACCGCAACCTACGAATATAACGACAGCTACATTGCGGGACTGATTTTCGAGCAGTCGGTCGAGGCGGGAACGGAAGTCCCCAAGGGCACCGAGATTAAGGTCAAGGTCAGCAAGGGAAGCAGCGTTGTACCGCTTCCCGAGTACTTAATGAAGGAACAGTCCGGATATATTGAGGAGCTTTCCGCTCTTAACATAAAGTACCTTATCAAGGAAGAAGAAAGCTTTGAGGTTCTGGAGGGCAATATTGTCCGCTGTGAGAGGGAAAACGGCGTTGAAATCCTGCCCGACCAGCCCGTAGACGTTGAGCACGGAGAAACTATCGTGGTGTATGTCGCTATTCCCGCGAGCACGCCCGAAAGCTCAAGCTCTTCAAGCTCGGAGTCCGAGCCCGCTGAGAGCAATCCCGCATAACGCATATTCCGGAGGAAGTAATGGAACTGAGTGAAATCAGAAAACAGATAGATAGTATCGACGAGCAGGTGCTCAGCCTGTTTATAGACCGTATGGAGCTTACTACCGAGGTGGCGAAGTACAAGGCGGCGAACAATATGGTCGTTTTCCAGAGCGACCGCGAACGCGCGATTATCGACAAGGTTCGTGCGAACGCTCCCGAGGAGCTGAAAAAGTCCGCAGAGTTTCTGTTTATGAACATTATGGACATATCCAAGGTTTCGCAGATTAACGCGATTACCCCCGATATGGAAATCGCGTTCTCCGCTGCCGCAAAGCCGCGTCCCACGGTTGCGGTTCAGGGGATTGAGGGCGCGTATGGTCACACCGCCGCAAAGCAGCTGTTCAAGGACGGAAGATTTTCCTTCTACGGGGCGTTCAGCGAGGTGTGGGACGCTGTGGAGAACGGCGACGTGGATTACGGTGTCCTCCCGATTGAGAACAGCACCGCGGGCGAGGTTACCGCGAATATGGAGCTTCTCGAGCGGCATAAGGTGTTTATCTGCGCTACGACTACCGTGGAGTGCGCTCACGTTCTCGCCGCGAAAAGGGGAGTTAAGGAGCAGGACATCGGTATTGTGTTCGGTCACGAGCAGGCAATTCGCCAGTGCGAGGAGTACCTCTCCTCCCGCAAGGAGCTGACGGTTATCCCGTACAGCAACAACGCCGCCGCCGCGAAGATGGTTTCCGAGAACGCAAGCAACGCGCTCGGCTGTATCTGTTCGGAGGACTGCGCTACTCTGCACGGTCTGGACATCGTACATAAGGCAATTGCCACCGATCCGAACAATTCCACCCGCTTTATCTGCATTTCCAGAACTCCCGAGGTGTACGAGAGCGCGAAAACAATCGCGGTTTCGGTGTCTATCCCGAATATATCGGGTGCGCTGTACCGACTGCTGACAAAGTTCGCGGTGAACGGAATTTCAATGTCGAAAATCCAGTCAAAGCCGCTTCCCACCGAGGTTAAAAAGCACTTCCCCGACGACTATATGTTCTATATCGAGTTTGAGGGAACGGTGGAAATGCCCAAGGTGAAAAAGCTGCTGCGGAATTTCGAGAACGAGCTGAATTATTTCAAATTTCACGGCAATTTCTGAGGTAGGATAATGGTTTCTGTAATAATCGCCGCCGCAGGTTCTTCAACCCGAATGGGCGGAATAAACAAACAGCTTGAGAAAATCGGCGACACGCCGATTTTCGTTATGAGCGCACTTAAATTCGAGAGGGTAGAGAGCGTTGGCGAAATAATCATCGCCGCTCCCTCGGAGGAAACCGCGCGTTATGAGAAGCTCGCGCGCAATTACGGCGTTTCCAAGCTCGCGGGGGTTGCGGCGGGGGGAGAAACGCGCTTCCTGTCGATTAAGAACGCGCTGGAGCTTGTCTCCCCGAAAGCGGACTACATCGCAATCCACGACGGGGCACGACCTCTTATCGAGCCCGAGGACATCGAGCGCGTTATCGCGGACGCGGAGAGATACGGCGCAGCAATCGCCGCCGCTCCCGCGGTGGACACGATAAAGGCAGTAGGCGCGAACGGCTTTGTGGAGCAGACTATTCCCCGCGCGGGAGTGTACTGTGCGCAAACTCCGCAGGTGTTCCGCAGGAAGCTCTACCTCGGCTGGCTGGAGAAGCTGGGATTACAGGCGGAGAACGTCACGGACGACAGCAGCATTGCGGAGCTGTGCGGCGAGTATGTCAAGGTAACGGAAATCACCGCGCCCAACCTCAAAATCACCCGCCCCGACGACCTTGTCGCGGCTAAGGCTATCTACGACAACAGAAGGGTTGTGAAGAAGATATGAGGATAGGCAGCGGGTATGATGTTCACCGATTGGTGGAGGGCAGACGGTTGGTGCTGTGCGGGGTTGAAATCCCGTGCGAGGTGGGACTGCTGGGACACTCGGACGCGGACGTTGCGGTTCACGCGCTGATGGACGCGGTGCTGGGAGCGCTCGCGCTGGGCGATATAGGGCACTTGTTTCCCGACAGCGACTCACGGTACAAGGGCGCGGACAGCATGCGGCTTCTCGGCGAGGTTATCCGCCTTATGCGGGAGCGCGGCTATCGGCTCGGCAACCTCGACATCACGATTATCGCCGAGCGCCCGAAGCTCGCTCCTTTTATAATAGGTATGCGCGAAAATCTGGCGGGTGCTTTCGGGTGCGATTTGGACTTGGTTTCCGTCAAGGCTACCACCGAAGAGGGGCTTGGGCTTGCGGGCGCGGGGATAGGCGCAAACGCGGTTGTTCTCCTCGAAAGAGAATAAAGGCAACACCGCACAATTAACGGCTAACGCCTTTGCCGCACGCTTGCTTGCATCTTTTCCGCCATCTTGCACAAATTTCGCTTGACGGGCGCCAGCCCGCCTGCGCTCAATTTGTACAATCTGACGAAAAATCTGCTGGCGCAATCGCACGACAATAATTGTGCGGTGTTGCCTAAACAAACCCTCGGTTTAAAAGCCGAGGGTTTTCGACATTAATTGACAAAAGATGGGTTTTGTGGTATAATCAAATTGCCGGCACTCCGGACGTTTAAAAACGGAAGGGGGTGGACTTCTTGGAGCATCTGGGTTTTATTGCTTCCATCATAGCAAGTGTGGTCGCGTACTACATATGCAAGTGGCTTGATGGAGATGACTAAGTCATCGGCAAAAGCACAGGCAAATTTCCAGTCCCCCGAAGTGGCACTCGGGGGGCAATTTTATACAAAAAAAATCTGCCCTTTGTTTGTGGCACTCAAAGGGCAAATTGTGAACAACTTGTAAAACATCTGGGTATATGTTTTTACGCTCTCATTATAACACACCAAAACTCATTTGTCAAGGGTTTTAAAGAAAATTTCCAAAAAAATCTGCCCTTTGTTTGTGGCACTCAAAGGGCAAATTGTGAACAACTTGTAAAACATCCGGGTATATGTCTTTACTTCGTTATTATAACACACAAAACACCTTTTGTCAAGGGTTTTGATAAGATTTCAGTAAATCCACCCTATCGTTTGACAGGGCGGGATTTTAAACTGTGGCACCCCCTGCGAGAATCGAACTCACAACTAACCCTTAGGAGGGGTTTGTTATATCCATTTAACTAAGGGGGCTTGTATGGGGCTGACGGTTTACCACTCCCCGACCTTTTCAATACCCAGCTTTTATTATACCCCGCTTTCCCCGATTTGTCAAGTGGTATATTCCCAACTTATTATAAATAAGGAAGAATTCGCCGCAGAAACCGCTTTTTCCCACATAATATGTTAGTTATATATAAAACATATCCGAAAAATCCAAAGGTTTGTTGAATTTGCATATTGACGGTTTGGCGGAAAAATGTTATTATATTAACGTGAGCGAGTATACCGAGCGGGAAAATTCCCTTCAAAAAAATTTTTCAAAATTTTTTTGAAAAAGGTGAAACTTTCCGATTGGGTTGACTGACTACTGAGATGTAAGCAGTCAATGCCGTCAACCGATAGGCGGCAAAGTTACTTGCTTTCGTACAGACGGGCGGTTCGCGCAAGGGGGCGCGGGATAACCGCGGAAGTGCTTCACCCGAGGGGCAGTTCCAAAAAACCCACGCAAACCCGAAACGAACGACGGTGACCCGTCACGGACATCGGCACCCGATACGCCGATTGTCAAAAAGAAACCAAAATTTTTTAGGAGGATTTATTATGTTGAAGAAAAGAATTCTCGCATCTTCCATGGCTTCCGTAATGGCTCTCAGCAGCGTATCTGTTGTAGCTTTTGCGGATGAGAAGAAGGATTACGGCGAGGCAGTTACTAAGGCAGAGCTTCAGGAGTATGTTGACAGCTTT
>JBJESC010000341.1:0-2114 GCA_051882615.1 Oscillospiraceae bacterium | reverse complement strand
TTCGGGGGTTTTCTTGCTCATAACATCACCATTCTTGAATAAACACATTACACCACAATAATTATACACCGGATTTCTCTTTTTTTCAATATGTTTTTCTAATTTACTATGGTTTCTTTATCTTTTTTCTTCGGCTGCAAGATTGATTACTGTTTTTCCTTTTTTCTTTGCCTTGTTTACAAACTGCGCAGCACCGCCCCAATCGTGCGTAATATAGCACACAACGGTGTCGCACTCGTTCACCATATAATTGTTGCCGAACGATATAGCAAAGCGCTTTGGAACGCTCTCAATGCCTTCGGGGACAAGCGTAGGCAGCGGGTGCTGTTCACCATTATTCTCGACAGGAATATACGAAAGGACTATATGACAGGTTATATGCGGGTGTTTTTGTAAAGCCTGTCCAAGAACGCTTTGTACCATTAAATCGAACGCCCCGTGCGTGCCGACAAGAAATGTTATCTCTTCGTTTTCCTCAATCAGTCGCTGTACTGTTTGCTCCAAAAGCGGTTTAACCGCACTTGGAGTATCTTTATGCCCAAAGAACGCCACAACCATATTAAAACACTCCCCTGTTGATTACTATATAAATAGTAGCACATATATATGTATATTGTCAACAAGTAACTATCATAATAGAATAGTTATAGGGGAGTGATTATATGGAAAATGCGGTTACAATCATAACTATCAAGGATTACGGTAAAATAGATGTTTGCCTAAAGCAGATTTTAGACGAGCGTGGCTTGTCGAGAAACTATCTTGCAAAGGCTTCAAATACACGCTTTGAAGTAATTAACAAGTGGTATTCCAATCAGGTAGAGAAACTCGATTTGGACGTTTTGGCACGCATTTGCTATGTTCTGAACTGTTCTCCGAGTGATATTATTAAGTACAACAATAAATAAAAACAGGCTCTCCGTTTTATCAGAGAGCCTGTTCTCATATTTATGGGGGAGTTATCTTATGCTCTGAACTGTAGCACAACCTGCTCCATAACCTCGTGGTCAACATAATAGACCTTACTTATCTCTTATTCGTTAAAGCAAAGCCAATGTGGAATTATCCTATTCGTCAATTATCAGGGGTTTTCGGAGCATTGATACTTGGCATATCCATTCCTCCCTTGTTTGGGAAATCCTTGTTCATATTCATTCCGCCGAGCGCGTTCAAATCAAGTGCGGACGCGTCGATTAAAGCGGAGCTGTTCTTCTGCGCTTCGGAGGTTGACGGAATTGAGCCGTCAAGCTGTCCGAGAACGCTTTCGGCACGCAGTTTACCGAACAGTTTCAGCGCTTCAACACCTTTTTCAAATTCATCGTAGGTGCAAAATGACGTGCTGTCGTTTTTGACGTAATCGCCTATAAGCGAAACCGCGTTGTTGATTGTTTTTTCAAATAATCCCGACTGAACATATTCCTCGCAAATCTGTTTCAGATAGGAATGATACAGTTCAACATACTCTTGCTTTTCAAGCAGCTTTCCGATAAGCGGTCTGTCTTCGGCGGAAACACCCGAAAATACCGTGTCAATCGCGTAGTTTATCGCGTCGGACGAGCTTGAACACTGATATGTGCCGAATGACAGATTGTAGTCCCACGGGAGCATTGCTAGCTTTCCGTTGTCCTCGGTGAGAATGTAGTTGTGGCAATTCGAGCCGAGATAGCTGTCAAGATTTGTAAGGAAAACGTTGCACGCAAGATAACGCAAAACCTCGTCAACATTGATAAATTCCTCGATATTTTCACCCTCGGAAATGCCTTTGAGCGACTTAATCAGCCGTTTTTTATCGTCATCGTCAACCTTTGTGATGTTGTTGTCGAAAATGTTGTTGTAGCTTGAAATGTCGTCGTCCTTGTACACCAGATTAACGCCGCCCGTGCCGCCGTTCATTCCGTTTTTGCCGTTTACTTTGTTGAAATCACCCTGCGGGAACTGCGGAGCCTCGCCGTTCTCGGGCATTTGGGGAATCTCGCCGTTCTGCGGGAATTGCGGAGCATCGCCGTTCTCGGGCATTTGGGGAATCTCGCCGTTCTGCGGGAATTGCGGAGCATCGCCGTCTGCGGGCATTTGGGGAAGCTCGCCATTAAAATCGGGTTTATCACCGTTTGTTT
>JBJESC010000340.1:0-8281 GCA_051882615.1 Oscillospiraceae bacterium | reverse complement strand
ATAATACAGAAATCTTCTTCACGGCTTCTTCTGATAAAAATATCATAGAACCTTGAAAGATACGCCTGCGGAATGTTAATTGTATGAACATCGAATTTCAGAACCGCATATTCCGCTTTTTTGTCGTTTGCTTTTGAAACAGCGTGAAGCTGCAAGGGATAAATATAGCACAAATCTCCCTCTTCAAGAACCGCCGTTTTATTGTTGCAGGTTACTGTAATCGCGCCCTCTGTTATATAAAGCACTTCACTGTAATAATGCCAGTGAAGCTGTGAATCAACCGAATTTGAATAAAAAATATCGTATGGCTTATTCGGCATATCTATGTATTCAAACAGCTGCATTATGCATCCCTCCCGTTTCTATTTTAACACGATTTAAAGTAATCGTCAATATCAAATAATAGATTTGTACAATTTTTGCTTTCGTTTTTCATAGTAAAACAAGATTAAATGATGTATCATATAATCATCAAAGTTACAGAAGCCGGCTAAATCTGTAATCAGACAAAAAATATTGAAAGGAAAGTCCGATTATGGAAGCAAAATTATTTAAAGAACATCTTGAACACAATCTCATTCCGTTCTGGAATAAACTCAAAGACGAAGAAAATGGTGGCTTTTACGGCTACGTCGCAAGCGACGGCAAGCCCGATACCAAAAGCGTCAAGGGCGTTATCCTCAACAGCAGAATTCTTTGGTTTTACTCCACCGCATATCAGCTGCTGAAAAAGCCCGAGCTGCTTGAAATGGCTGACCACGCATACCGTTTTCTTACGGATTTCTGCTTTGACAGTCAGTATGGCGGCGTTTACTGGTCTGTAAATTATGACGGAACTGTTTGTGATGATACGAAGCATACATACAATCAGTCCTTTGCAATTTACGCGCTCTCGGCATATTATCGGGCAAGCGGGAAAAGGGACGCGCTGAATATGGCGTATACGCTTTACCGTGTAATTGAGGAAAAGTGCAGAGATGAAAACGGGTATCTTGAAGCGTTCCATCGGGATTTTACACCCTCGTCAAACGAAAAGCTCTCGGAAAACGGCGTTCTCGCAGAGCGCACTATGAACACACTTCTTCACGTTCTTGAGGCGTATTCCGAGCTTTATAAGGCAGACACGTTTTATGCTGTGGGCGATTCAATACGTTGGATTTTGAAGCTGTTTCAGAAAAAGATATACAATCCCGAAAAAAAGATTTGCGAGGTGTTCTTCGACATGGACTATCACTCGCTTATTGACTTGGAGTCCTACGGGCACGATATAGAAACCGCGTGGCTTATTGACCGCGGATGCAGCGTCCTTAACGATGAGGCTTATAAAAAGGAGATGCTGCCCATTACAAACGGACTTGCAGAGGCTGCATATCGCAATGCCTTTGATAAAACGCAGCACGGTCTTAACAATGAACGTGAGGGAAATAAGGTTGACAGCAGAAAAATCTGGTGGGTGCAGGCGGAGTCTGTAGTTGGTTTTTATAACGCATATCAAAAACAGCCGCAGAAGAAAGAGTATCTTCAGGCGGCGGAGGAAATCTGGAATTTTATACAAACAAGCGTGGTGGACGCCGAAAGCGGAGAATGGAGAGAGTGCGTTCCCGCAGACAACAAGCCTGACCCCAATCAGGCGCTTGTTCACCCGTGGAAATGTCCCTATCACAACGGAAGAATGTGCATGGAAATGATTCAGCGTCTGTCGCAAGCGTCATAAAGGAGGACATTGTGCAAAAACCCGCTAACAAAAACGCCACCCAAAAGGCGCGAGAGCTCTTGAACTACTTGTCCGAAACGGCAGGGAAAGCAATTGTTACAGGTCAGCATACGCAGACCAATCCTATGGAGGAAATTTCTTATATCAAAGAAATCACGGGCAAAGAGCCGAAACTGCGCGGCTTTGAACTGCTTTCGTATTCTCCGAATATAAATTATGAAAACGCAGACGAGCCTTGTCTGACAGAGGTTTATGAAAACCGGAATACCCTTGAAACCGCTATGGAATGGGCGAAGAAATCAGACGGAATTCTGACATTTTCTTTTCACTGGTTTTCTCCATCAGGCGGGCACGACAAGAGCTTTTATGCTGTAAATACCGATTTTGACGCAGCCCGTGTGCTTATTGACGGCACGGCGGAACGCGAAGCGTTTTTCCGTGATATGGACGTAATTGCGAAGCGTCTGAAACCGTTCTGCGACGCGGATATACCGATTTTATGGAGGCCCTTTCACGAATCGGACGGCGACTGGTTCTGGTGGGGTGCAAAAGGTCCCGAAACCGCAAGAGAACTGTATAAACTGATGTTTGAACACTATACAAATGTACATCATCTTGATAATCTTTTGTGGGTTTGGAACTGCCGCCTTTCGGAGGGGTATCCGGGCGATGAATACGTTGATGTTGTTTCTGTGGATATTTATCTGAAAGAGTATGCGCAAACGGATTATTGTGATGATTATGCCAAGCTGATTAAGGCAACCTCCGAAAATAAAGTGGCAGCTCTTGCAGAGGTCGGGTATATGCCCGATATTCATTTGCTGGAGCAGTCGCATACGCCATGGGCGTATTATATGACGTGGTCAAAGGAGTTTTGTATCGGAGAACAATACAACTCTGTGAAAAAGCTGAAAGAAATGTATGAAAGCGGGTATGCCGTTACCTTAAATGGGGATCAGGGAATAAGCAGGCGCCTTTAAACAATGTCGTCTGAAATCCTTTGCTTTACCGTAAACCACCGTGTTGCCGTATTCCTGTGAAGCGGTTATTGCAGAACCGTTCGTGACAGCCTGTTTTTCTCCTTATATTTCAATTTCCCGAACAGTTTTCATGCACAGTTATCGGCGCGCCCTTGTTTAAGGCGCGCCGGTTTTGCTTTATTGGTTCAGCTTTTCAGAAGTCTGAGATAGTGATTTGCTTCCCGCAGAACGTGGTCTGCAAGGAGCGGAAGAATAACCGAGCGGATCTTGTTCTGCTCAATGCCCTGTGCGCCTGCCGCTTTGAAATCCCTGAATTTCTTTGTGAGTTCAAGTGAATTTTCGGTCATTGCGGAGTTATTCGCAGTGCGGCATTTTTCCAGAAGCTCGCAGTATTCGTCGGCAAATTTGTCCGCCGAGCTGAACAGCTCGGTTTCGCACGGGTCAAGCAGTCCGCGGATAAACATTGCGTGTTCCATCATTATGCGGTTCCAGAAGCACTCGGTTTCTTTCATTGAGTTGTCCGCAAGAGAGCCGTTTTTTTCCAGACATTCAACAAACTCCCTGTACAGCTTTGCTTCTCTGATGATGTGTTCGATGAGCAGCGGATAATTCATCGTAAACATTTCCCCACGGAGAACATTTTGCAGGACTGTTTCCTTGAACGATATAAGTCCGTCCAGCAGGGAAAGCGCCTTTTGATTGAGTTTCTTCACGACGTTGCGAATTTCGGGATTATCATTACATTTCGCGCAGCCGCTTTTGAGCCGAAGCTCCATGCTTGTTATATTGTTGTCGATTGATATTCCTGTGAAACATTCGGTTTGCTTTTCGGCAAGTGCGGTGAACTCTGTGACAATCTCCTGCGAACGCAGAACGCACTGGCTCACCATGCCGTTTGCAAGCTTTACCGCATCGCAGAGCAGCTTTTCAAATTCACATTTGAAGTTCTCGGCTTTCTCAGAAAAGGCGGCGTTTGCGGGAGTAAATCCGGCTTCAAGGAAGAGTGAATGTTCCTTCATAATGCGCCCGAAAAACAGGTGCAGCTCCAGCGACTTTTCAACATAATTGTTGTTCATAAAAACCTCCTATAAACAATACCGTTACCATCAAATACAATATATGCAGCAGTGCGCAAAAGCGTGCGTGTACAGTAAAAAAGCCCGCTGTTCCAATGAACAGCAGGCGCCGAGTTATTCCAAAATTTTGGGTTAATCCTTGTGAATTTTCTTATCAAACCAGCTCTTCATGCGGCGGCAGGCGGTTTCACAATGGCAGCGGATGCTGCGGTTCAAAACGCGGAAAATTCCCCACATACCCGATTCCACGTCCCAACGCAGCGAACCCGAGCGATACAGATAATCGCCGCGGCATTTGGTGCGTTCGGGCTCAATGTTGAATACGTTGCCAACGCTCATTGCGCCCTGTACGCAAATATCGTGGGATAACGGGTCGTCGGGCTGCGCTCTCCAGCGGTGTCCGTGGAGCAGAAAGCTGATATTCCTCGGCTTATCCGCAGGCATAAGCAGGCGGATTTTCACGCGTTCCCCGACATAAGAGCGCAATAGCGGAGTAGCGGGGTCGCCGTGCGTTTTTGAGTCGAACACCTTGGAGATAATCGGAACGCGTTTTAAGCGGTTGAAGAACCTCTCCGAGCGGTAGTTGTAGCCCTTTTCGCCCGTGTCCTCGTGGTCGGGGGCTTCGTGGCCGCCCGCTTCGCCCTCCTCCATATCCTGCTCGGTCGTCTTTATTACATCTCCGTTCTTATCGAGCAGACGGATACCGTTATGGGCGAACAGTACAAACTCTCGGAAAACTTCCTCGCCGGGTGCGGAAATCACCGCGCATTCCTTGTGATTCTCGTCAAGCAGTCGAATTCCGTTATAATACTTCGCCCCGACAGGCTCGATTATTATTGCACCGAACAGCCCGTGATAGCGATGATTGCGAAGGTCACCGTAGGAGCTTAGCAGTGCCGTTCCGTATTCCTTATCGGCGTGCCACAGGTACTTTATACACTCTCCCGGAGCGGCGGTTTGCTCAGCGGGGTTATAGCCCACGTTTATACCCGACGAGGTTATGGGATTGTATTTCAGGAACTGCGGGTTAAGCGATACCCGATTGCCCGCTTCGTGCGGGAAATCCAGCGGCACTGAAGGGTAGTCGTGGTATTGTATCGGCTTTTTGGGGTTGAACAGATTGTGAAGCGTTATTTCTATCCAGTCGCCCGCGTTTGCCCGAAGAATAAGAGGAACAGGCTCTTTTTTGCCGCTCATTACGTCCTTTGCCTGCTCGAACGGAACAAACAACAGTCCCTCGGGGTCGTGGTCGCCGAAGCGGTTATACTCGATGTCCTTTTGAATTGCCGCAATCTCAAATTTACGAACAACCGCACCGTGCGGCGGTGTTTGCGGCGGACAAATCGGGCGAAATCCGCACAGCGGCAGCAGATGACGCTGCGGAGTGGCATAGGCGCGGATAATTCCCCAAAGCCCGAGCCACAAATCGTCAATACCGCCCGAATAATACAGATAATCACCCGCCGAATACGGCTCGTCGATATGCAGATTGAACGCCTCGGAAATTCCAATTGTCTGCGATTGGACAAGCGGCGATTTCACATCGGTGATTTCCTTTCGCCACGGCATACCCTCGATATTAAAGATGTGCTGTTCCTCGTGTGCTCCGTCCAGAAGCCGTATGCGGATAGGCTCGCCGGGGTAGGTTTCCAGAACAGGTGTACACGGGTCGCCGTATACAAACGAGCTGAAAATGTGTGCGGGGTCGTTCTTGATTTTCAGGCGCTCGGGCATAGGCTCGCAGCGGTAGTTTATTCCCATTACTCCGGGGTCATCGTCCGAACCGGGGTGTTCGGGAGGATTGAGCGGCTCGCCGTCTTTGTCAAACAGCAGTGCGAAATCGTGAAGGAACAGCGCGAATTCACGGAAAGACTTGCCATCGGCTGTCCTGATAACGGCATTTGTTCCGCATTTCAGCTCCTCTCCCGTTTTCGGGTCGAGGAATACAGAGCCCGCAGGTTCTACGATAAGCGCCCCGAACAAGCCGTGCTGCTGGTGAACGTTTGCAAAAAGGTGGTCGTGGAAAAATACGGTGTTAAGCTCCTCGTTAGCGAAGAATCGCTCAACCAGCGTTTCGCATTTCCTTGCTCCCGCGATATTGTTCCAGCCGTTTGCCGCGCCGTCCGATACTATTGTGTCGAACTTCACCAGATGAATGTGATACCCCACAATATCGGTGAGCGTTTTCATCTGGAACTCGTTCCCCTCAATATATTGCGGCAGGAAATTCGTCAGGCGGATTTCAATGCAGTCGCCCGCATTAACACGGATAACAAGCGGCTCGGGGTGAATTTCTCCCCACTCCACTCTTCGGATATATTCATCGAGCGAACCCGCTTTTTCTATTTCCTCTTTCAGAACAAAGAAGCGTCCCTGAGGGTCGTGCCAGCCATATTTGTTATAGACCAGATTTGCCTGAACCGCCGCAATTTCAAACACCTTTATTTTTGCGTCTGTACAGCACGGACATGTGTCGGTATACAGCGCCCCGGGTGCAAAATTTTCGACAAAGTTCGCTTCTTCGGTGGGAGTGGGGTCTCTTTCGATGTCCCCGTTCTCGTGGACTATGCCAAGCGGGGGTATAAGCGGTTCTTCGCCGAATGTCCCCGCAACGAAATTGGGATAGCCTGGGTGTAAAGTGTCCCTTTCGGGCGGGAGAGGACGGTCGCGCAGCGGCACAAGCGGCTCGATTTGCGTTCCGTCGGGATAAGTCCCGCTGCCGTCCTGTAAACGGTCGAACACTCTCCACAGTGTCCACATTCCCTCGTGAAAATGCGGGTACAAGTGGCAATGGAAGATTGCGTCGCCTATCATTCCGTTGAAGCTGCCTGCGCCGTAAAGAATATCAAGTGTGTAGCACTCCTGCGGACTAATAGAAATGGAGTCAATTATAGTGGATTTCGGATCGTCGGATTCTAACCGCCATTGATGATTGTGCAGATGGAAAACGTGCGTTTCCTTAACCCCGCCGTGTATCAGGCGAATTTTGGACGGATCTCCCACATAGGCTTTCAGGATAGGCGGTGCGGGGTCGCCGTAAGCCCACGAGCTCATCGAAATATCCTCGGCAGTATCGGAGTGGTCGGCGTGAGGGTCGAGCGGCGGGCGGTTGCGCATGGGTTCGGAGCGGTAGCTTATCGCGGTTGTCCCGTTGGGAAGCCCCGTGTGGGGGTCAACGGGCTGCTCGCCGTCCTTGTTCTTGATTTCAAGCTCGTCGTGGAAGAACACGGCGTACTCGCGGAATGCGGGCTTTGCGGGATTGTAGATGTCCGCAAACAAACCGCTGTCCAGCGGTCTGCCGGTTACGGGGTCGAACCACTCCGAACCTGCAGCTTCAACGATTATCGCACCGAAGAGTCCGTGAACGTTGGTGCCCTCTTCGTTACTCCTCGTGTCTGCCATATCCGAGAACAGGTATACACCCTCTTTGTCTGCATGCCAGATATAACGGATAAACCTGTCGGTAGTGGTGTCGGGATTATACCCCACATTTGAGCCGTCCGAGGTGAGAACGTCATAGCACATTCCCTGAACGTGAATGGACGCACGGCGATTCAGCTTGTTCTCGAAATTCACCTGAACGATGTCGCCGACATTCGCACGGATTACAAGGGGTTGAACCCCCTCGTAGGGCTGAGGCACAGGCTGTTCAAACAGTTCCTGTGCCATTTTGCGAATTCGCTCGGAATCCTGCCGCAGAACGTATATCATACCGTTCGGATCGTGATCTCCGAACTTGTTGTAAACCACAGGCAATGAAATTGCCTCTATATCAAAAACCCGAATTTGTCCGGTGTTCGGGTATTCGGTTAATTCTGTCAAAAAAATCTCTCCTTATAATATACTTGAACAGCGCATACGCTGTACATATCATTCTATGAGAGATTAGCGGATTAGGTGTATCGCAGGTTGACCTTCAATCCTGCAGCTTGGGCAAAGCCTGAAGAACCATACCTGAACAACGATTATTGGTTTCGATAATGATGGACGTGGTGTGTTCAAGCTCACCGACTATCCGTGTAAACGGCGAAGCCGTATTGCACGAGGTTGTTAAGAGCCGTTTCCTGAAGCTCACCGATGAAGAAATCGACTATGTTCTGTACGCTTTGCGGCATAATTCAAGCCGTGTCGGGAATATGCGTTCATATCTCATCACAACGCTCTATAACTCCAAGTCAACGGTAAGCAATTTCTTTGCAAATATGGCTTACAACGACATTTGTGAGGGCGTAATTTGAGAAGCGTTTTCCCGACAGGCTATGCGAAAGGAGGAAGATATATGAACTCACCTTGACAATTCTGACACCGATGCTGTATAATGTAAACAGGAAACAATGCGGCAGAAAGGAGTTTCTTATGGAGAAAATCGAAGGTTTCAGCGCAATCGGCATTGAGGAGGTCGAGTGGGGTGAGTTTACATCTTCCTGGTCAATCAAGTTTATGGTCGAGCTGAAGAACAGGAATTACCACAAGGACTTTAATCCTAAATTCGTTGATGTTCTGAATTGGGC
>JBJESC010000339.1:0-8307 GCA_051882615.1 Oscillospiraceae bacterium | reverse complement strand
ATACGTATTTTAAGTGCATATTATCACAAGATTTCACTCTAGGGCAGTCGAGTGGAAATAATCGCCGCCCTTAAAAATCCAGCATAACAATGAGGCTTGACAGGCTTCAAACGGCTCTCTGATACCGTTTTGATACCGAAATCCGATACGAGAAGCTGTAAGGCCGAAATTGCAAGAGGATGATTTATGAAATGAAAAGTAAAACAAAAACAGTCGCCGCCACTATGGTATTAGTACTCGCCTCGGTGATGTCCTATTATATTCTTGCTTTGGCGTATATAGGGATGGGCGGGGCTATCTATTCGATAAACAACGGCAGCTTTTCCGCACAAGATTTGGGTTACTTAGGGCTTAGCCTGTTGATGCTTGTGGGATTTCTTGCCGCATACATAGTTTCGGTCGTATATTTGTGCAAACAGCTGTTTGCAATAAAAAAATGGATGGTTGTCATTCCTATCATAGCTTCCGTACTGATTGCTATGCTCGGAATATTACTGATATGGGCGAATTTCCAATTTGAATAACAAAATAGACCTAGCCGAAAAATCGGTTAGGTCTTTTCATCACTTGCAGTCAAATTCGTGGAAAAATCGTATCTTTCCGCTGTTACGAGGAAGAAAACGCCGCACTCGGTGTCGGATGCGGCAAAATGTGAATATGTAAACTGCTTGACTTATTGGAATATGTTAATCCACAATACAAAGAGTGCCATCGTCTTTCACTAAAAAGAAAGTAATGCCTGCATTTTTTATTTGTGGAAGTGATACCCATTTTTTTGCAAGCTCGTTACTTTTTTCCGTATAAGATATCGCGACCACTGGCTTTATTCTTTCACCAAACGCACTTCCAGTCATTAGTTGACCAATCGCTTCCCTCATTAAACTATATCCCTTTTCTTTTGAAAATTTCTTACTCTCAACAATAATGGTACTATCATCTTTCGTTTCAATAACAACATCACCTATTCCGGATTTTGACGTTACTATAATGTGAGCATTATACCCTTCTATTGCGAATTCACCTTGCCATTTGTCACACTCTGTATCCAACTTTTTAAATCCATTTTTTAAATAGAAATCTTCGATTTCAAAGTGAATTGTATTTTTAGTTTTTACATGAGCTCCATCAATTGATACATGAACATTTTTATCAGTTAATTCGTTTTTTATAAAGTATAAAGCAATATATAAACTTACCTCTGGTTCTGTCATTCTTTAATATACTCCTTATTTACCAAACTGCTTGAAGAATTCCGATTTGTCGATGAGATTATTATACCATAACCAACCAAGAAATTCAACCCTTTTCAGCCACCCCGATTTTCGGGTGACTACGATTTATTGCAAAACGAAAAAAGAAAACGGGGTTACTGCTCGTCACAGCACCTGCCTCTATACGAGCGCTTTGCCCCTCGGAGAGCGCCTTACCCTTGATGTTGATGAAGCCTGCGAAATCAATGTCAAGGGTATTATGGCTTACTGTTGGCACAACAGTAAAAATACCACAGCGAAAGCAGATTATTTTTTAAGAGCGAAAAGGGCAGAACAAGTATAGCGACAACATCATCAGTCCACAGAGCAAGCAAGAGTAAATAAATTTCAATCCAATCCGTACTTGCAATTATTTTAAATTAGTGTTATACTATCATAAAATGAAAAAGAGGTGGGGTTGCACGATGATATCAGCGGCACTTGCGGTTCTGGAAACAGACGAACAGCGGAATGAGCTATACGAGTTTCACAAGAAAAACAAAATCGTCTTTTCGCAATTGCATCTGAGCATTTACATAATCAACAAGATTCAGAGGACGCTATTCAAGAAACTTTTCTTAGAATTGCAGATAAACCAGATAAATTCTTTTCGCTTTCAAGAACCGAGCAACGTTTTTTATGTATCCGCCATTGTAAGAAATGTGTCGATTGATATGTTTAAGAAGAAAAACAAACACCAAACAGACAACATTTCGGAGGATATTATTTATCAATCTGAGCCTGAATTACCGGAAAACCCTCTTCTTGAAAAGATTTCGCACGATGAAATTCTTGATTTTCTCAACAATCTGCCTCCGCTTCAGCGTAATGTGTTAATATTGACCTGCTTGTCAGAGCTTTCCACATCGGAAACTGCCGAGGTGCTTAAAATATCCAAAAGCGCAGTCTACCAGCGGCTTTATTTAGCCATAAAATCCATCAGAACATTTATAGAGGGAAGAAACAATAAGTGAAAGTAATTTTAAAATCTCTGCTTGAAAAATCCGCCGGACTTGAATGAGATAAGTATGATAGTGCACCCACACATATTTTTTCAAAAAAGCACAATCGTGAAATGAAGCGTATTTTCAAGCTGTATGATAAAAACACGAGAAAATTGTGCGCGGATAATCGCCCCAAAATGCAACACCCCAAGAGATTAACCCTGAAACACACCGTGGTGTTGGTGGCGCTTATCTTTTTGGCGGCGCTTGCAGGCTGCACAGTGGCATATTTCATTTCACAGAGTTTTCGCGGAGATGTACACAGAGAATACACCCGAATTTTTCCGATAGATACAGCAAACTGCCCGACCACAATTGAAGAAAAATACTATTTGCCCGAAGTACCCGAAGAATTTGAGGTTTTGGAAACGGATTCAACTCCGTTTCAAGAATACATTAGCTATGAAAACAAGTTAACTCGCCATACAATAGTGTTTAGACAAACGGTTAAGACAGATGTCAATGCTGTTAGCATAACCGTTGAGCAGACTCTTGAAAAGTACAGTGGCTGGTTCCGGATATGGAACAATCTTGACGGCGCGAGTTGAACAAAAGCGGTGAAAACCAACATAATTCGTTTGTCCAACAGCAAATCTGGTCTGCCAAGCGGTACATATTGGCTGAAGTCTGTATTCACGCTGACAAGCTCAAGCGGCAAGACCGAAACGGTCACGATTTACAGCACAGAAAAATCGATTTAGGCGAAACAAAATTTAGCAGAAATGTTAAAACCCACTCTATAACATTATGCAATTCGACAAATTATCAAAAAACACCTCACAAAATGCGTTTTAATTCGGTTATATAATATAGCGGGCATTTTGGAAGAAGAAATTATGGGGATAAATATCCCACGACAATTAAGGATGTATAGCAACGAAATCTTTGATAAAGAACGGTGAAACACAAACGCTGCTATCATCGGAATATGTAGCGGCGTTTGTGTTTATTACAGGGGATATAAGATGTTTATAAAATACTTGAAGCTTAATCTAAAAAACAATTGTTTGGGATATGCACTCATCATGATTTGTGAAGTGATTATGATGTGCTTTGTTCTGACCGCAAACGGAATTATCAGCAATTCCGTAGCCGAAGAAAACAACTCAAAATATGAGGCAAGCCGGTTCTTCCTAGGCTTTAAGGAGCCTGTAAAAACTGCTGATATTGCCGATAAAGTAGATGAGTTTGTCGAGAGAATTCCTTATGAATTCAAGGATATAATTTTGTTATTTCCAAGCAAGCAGTCCGACGCTGAATTTTATGGTTCTTCGGGCTTGTTTTTATTCAAAGATTATGATACTCTAAAGGAATTTATGAAAGAACAGTTTGATTTATCGCCCGACCAAATTCCAACCAAACAAGAATTTGACAACAAAGAAAAGGTTGTTATGGTTGGCACGTCTTTAAATATGTTTCACGGTAATTCAACGGCTTATGAAAGCGTAGTTGACGGTTATATTGATATTATGGGCGAAAAATACAAAGTATCGGGATATTACAATGGAGTTGGAGTATATCTTTTCTGGGGAACACAACCTGTGGAAACTCAATCGTCTTGCTTTCTGATTGATATGAAAGATGTTATGACCGAAAAACAGACAAACGAAATTATGTCGCTTTACAAGGAGATTTTCGGTGAAATACCTCTGGCAAGCGAGCAGCTTCCCGAGACTTACGCGCTCCTTGACCAGCGCGCAAATGAAGCAAATATAGGGCTTTCGATAATAATGATGTTAATTTCCGTGTTTAATATTCTGCTGATTTTCAGATATATGATGTCGCTCAGAAAACGTAGTTTCGTTATATTCCGTTTTTGCGGCTTTAAGAAAATCACTTGTATATTATACAGCGCAGCAGAGTTTTTGCTGTTGTCGGCTGCTTCGTCGATTATTTCCTGCCTTATCTTCGACGCACTTCTGAAGCCAATTTTGACGGGATATTACAGCATATTTGAAATCATTTTCACTCTCGATTATTATGCGGTAATCATTGCGGCTTATTTTGTAATTTCACTGATAATGTTTATAATTTATATCGCGCCGTCGCTTAACAAAACTATTTCTGATGAACTCAGAGGAATTTAGGGAGATGGGATTATGAATTCAATTAAGCTTTTTCTGCTCTCGTTCAAGAAAAACATATTCTCGTTTATCCTGGTAATTCTGCAAATTTCAGCCCTGCTGCTTGCCGAAAACTATATGGTTTGCGTAATAAATGAACGAGAAATGCTGAACATTCCATTCTATCCTCTTCTTAATGAAAACACCGTTTTCGTCTATGACGCGAACGGAATGTTTAACGCTTCGTCAAATTTTAACGAAGCCCGAACTCGTCTTCTTGAAGAAAATGTTTCGGGGGAATATAAAATATACGACGTAATTCATTATACCGATGGACGCACCACCGTGTTATCCGTAAGCGATGAAATTTATGAAAAGCTTGCACTTCCGCTTTCTTCGGGAAGTTACGGAAATAAAGAAAGCGGCGCTGTCGGCACAATTTATGCAGAAAGAGGAGAGCATATTTTTTATTTTGACGATGGTACGAGCTTTACTTTAAATGTATGTGGTAATCTCACGGAATTGACCTATCTTCCTGTGATGAATAACTTTAAATCATCGGAAATGACCGTGAGCGATTTATATGAAAACTCAATAGATGGTAAAAATACAATTCTTACAAGCCGTTCGGCAATCAAGGGTTATGAAGAAAGGTTTCGATATTCGCTTGGGTTTTTGATTGAATTTCGGGATAACACAAAGGAGAATATCGCAAATTTACAAGGCAAGTCAATGGTTATTACAGCCGAAAAAATGCTCAAAAACACGAGTGAGGCTCTTGCTTCCGACCGAGTCAGATTCCTTCCGCTGATTGGTTGTATCGCCTTTATTGTACTGATTGGTATAATTTGTGTTTCTGTTATTACATTCAAAGAAAACGAACGCAAAAACGGAATTATGTGGCTGTGTGGTTACTCAAGAGCAGGAATCATCGGGGTTCACCTTGCGAATATATTGCTGATAACCTTGATTTCCGCAGGCGTTTCAATGCTTGCTTATGCGATACTAAAATTCAGCGGGAACGGGATAGTGGTTGGATTAAATCTTTCGTTCGGAAATCTGATTATAACCCTGCTTACACTTGCGGTCTTGGTTGGTATTTCGGCAATAATTCCCGCGCTAAAATGCCGAAAATCTTCTCCTGTCGAATATTTGAGGAGGGCTGAATAATGATTAAACTGAATAATGTTACAAAGATATACAACCCCAAAAAACGCAACCGTTTCGCGGCTCTGAACGGTGCTTCGCTTGAAATTGCAGACGGAGAGCTTTGCGCTGTTATCGGGAAATCAGGTTCGGGAAAATCGACGCTTTTGCATATTATCGGTATGCTGGACACTATTACGGACGGAGAGTATTTTCTGAACAATAAAGATATTTCTAAAACTCCCGAGAGAACTGCGGCTAAATTTCGTGCACGGGAAATCGGATTTGTAAAGCAGGATTTTGCGTTGATTGAGGATTATTCCGCAATTGATAATGTGATGCTGCCGCTTTATCCTATAAGAGCTTCGGACAAAAAGAAAAAGGCTCTTGCGGCGCTTGAAAAAATCGGTATAAAAGCGCTTTCCGAAAAGGAGGTCAGGATGCTCTCAGGCGGCGAAAAGCAGCGTGTTGCCATTGCCCGTGCAATCGTCAACGAGCCGTCGATAATTCTCGCGGACGAACCGACGGGAGCGCTGGACACTAAAACCTCCGCAGAGATTATGGACGTTTTCAGGAAGCTGCATTCCGAGGGGAAAACGATTGTGATTGTAACCCACGACACGGGAGTTGCCCGTCAATGCGATAGAATTATCGAGATTTCAGATGGCAGAATTGTGTCGGAATAATAGCTCGCGGCAGTTTCTGAGAACTGCCGCAATCATACACAATCGGCGGTATCGTTACAGCTAAACCTTTCATTGTCAAGATTATCCGCCTATGAGAACGGCGAGAATATTCCTTGCGATGTGTTGAGGAGCTTCGCCGATTTCTACGGTGTGTCTATTGACTACATACTTTGCTTTTCGGGCAGGAAGACGAGCGAATTTGTCAATAGTCTTCGTCTTTCAGAACAGAAGCTGTCGGATATGCACCGAAATCTTACACCCGATGCAAAAACGCTGATTGACGATATATATTCACGCCTGCATTTTATAACAATCTGTGCTATAATAAAACATCAGGAATAACCGGACTCAAACTATCTAAACAAAAACATTTAACTCGGTCTTTCGTTTGGCGAGTGGGAATAATCCCTCACACATTCTTGAAATTCCCGAGAAACTGTTCAAGTGATATTGCAATGAGGTAACGCTTAAAATGAAAACCAAAATCAAAACAGTAGCCGCCGCTATGGTATTAGTAATCGCCTCGGTGATGTCCTATTATGTTTTTGCTTTGGCGTATATGGGGATAGGCGGAGCTATCTATTCGATAGGCAACGGCAGCTTTTCCGCGCAAGATTTGGGTTACTTGGGGCTTAGCCTGTTGATGTCGGCGGGCTTTATTGGTGCCTATATTGTTTCGGTAGTATATTTGTGCAGACAACTGTACGCTATTAAAAAATGGATGGTCGTCATTCCTATCATAGCTTCCGTACTGATTGCTATGCTCGGAATCTTGCTGATATGGGCAAATTTTCAATTTGAATAGCCAAAAGACCTAGCCAACAAATTGGTTAGGTCTTTTGCCGTTTGTATATGCGGTGAAATATTACGATTTACTGTCAAATCCCCGCTTGAAGCACCGAGGTTCTTTTTTTCATTTTTTGATATTCCTCCCCAAAACCTCTTGACAAAATATATATATATATATAATAGAAAAGGAACAATTTGTTCCGAATGCTAACAAACAGAAAGGGTAATAAAATGAAAAAAGGACAAAAGATTTTAGGAGCAATTTTATCGGCGACAATGGTTTTGGCTTTGGCGGGCTGCGGTGAAAACAGCGAAAGCAAACCGCAGACGAGCGGTTCACAGACAGAAAGCAGCAGCTCAACCGGCACAGCTTCGGAGGATTCGAGCAGCTCGACAAGCACAACAACTTCATCGACAGCGGAGCAGTCAAGCAGTTCTTCCGCAGAAGAAAGCAGCTCGTCAGCAGCGGAAAGCAGTTCTTCATCGTCTTCGGTACAGTCGAGCAGTTCTAGCAAACCGCAGTCGAGCAGCAGTTCTAGCAAGCCGCAGTCGAGCAGTTCAAGTTCTTCGTCATCTTCAGCCGTTACCGAAACCCCCTCGTCTTCCGCAAGTGATTACGAGTACAAATACGTTGCTGAACTCGGCGGTATGGAAATCACAAAGTACATAGGTAAAGATAAGAAAGTTGTGGAAATTCCTTCGACAATCGAGGGAAAGAGCGTTGTAAGTTTAGGAAAAGACGCGTTTAGATGGGCATATTGGGTTGCGGAAGTAAAAATTCCCGCGAGCGTTAAAAAAATCGGTGGAAACGCGTTTGACAATTGCAGTAATCTTAAAAGTGTAAATATTCCTGCCGGTGTTACAACCATTGAAGGGAGTACATTTTCTGCATGTCGAGCTCTTACAAGCATAACACTCCCAAGCGGCGTTACAAGCATAGGAAATAATGCGTTTACCAGTTGTGAAAGTCTTAAAAGCGTAACAATACCGAACAGCGTTACAAGCATAGGAAACAGTGCATTTTACAATTGCAAAAGTTTGGAAAGCCTCAATATACCGGACAGCGTTACAAGTATTGGTGATTATGCATTCACCGGCTGTGACAACACTACATTCAAATACAAAGGCACAACTTATTCCTACTCCGAACGTGAAAAGCTTTACAAAGTAATCAACAATTCGGGTTCTTCAAGCAGTAGTTCAAGCTCGTCTTCGTCAACACCTAACAATCCTGTTGAGGTTCCCGGTTCTTCCGCTGTTTCCGAGTCGGATTTCACTACCGCATTCCACGTTGAATTAGGCGGTACGATGATTACCTCATACACCGGCAAAGCAACAACGGTTGAATTCCCGTCAAAAATCGGCGGCA
>JBJESC010000338.1:0-2139 GCA_051882615.1 Oscillospiraceae bacterium | reverse complement strand
CATAACAAAAATCCCAAAAAGCCCGAACAAACCTCCCGCTATTATATACAGAAAACGGAGAATAACCGTCTTTTCATACTGCATAGGAACAACGAAGCTGCACAGTCCCGACAACGCTACCACCAGCACCATAGGCGCTCCGACAAGTCCCGCGGAAACCGTAATATCGCCGATTACCAGACCGCCCACTACCCCGATTGCGTGACCGATAGGACGCGGCAAACGTATCCCCGCCTCGCGGAGTATTTCATACATAAAATGGATAAACAGGCATTCAAACATCAGCGAGAACGGCGCAGTCTGCTCCGCCGCCGCCAGATTAAGGATAAGAGAGGACGGAAGCATTTCGGGGTGATACGAAGCTACCGCAACATAAGCTCCCGGGAAAAAGAGCGTAATCAGATACGCAAACAACCTTACCGCGCGGATAAAGAAGGCATAGAACGGCTTCTGCGTGTAATCGTCCAATGTCTGAAAGCTCTCAATAAACAGATAAGGCACAATGAGCGCGAAGGGTGTTCCGTCAACGAGAATTCCCACTCGCCCCTCGTAGAGCTTTGCAGCGAATGTGTCGGGACGCTCGCAAGTCCCGCATTCGGAGAAAAACCACCCGCCCTTGCCCTCGAAATACGGCTGAATATACCCGCTTTCGAGAATTGTGTTGAGGTCTATGGATTTCAGCCGCTCGCGGACGTTCTCCAGCAGCTTGGGAGAAACCTTATCGGAAATATAACACAAACATATATCCGTATTGGAGCGCTCGCCGACAGGCTGCAGGTCAAATACCAGCGTGGGAGATTTTATCCTCCTGCGGATAAGAGCCATATTCGTGCGGATAACCTCGCAGAAGCCCTCTCTTGAACCACGGACATTAAGCTCCGCAGAAGGCTCGTCTATCCCACGCGACTTGTACCCCTGAATACCTATTGCGATTGCCCTCGCACAACCTTCAATCAATATAATTCCAAAACCCGATTGATATTTCAGGATTAAATCATCAAATTCCGTAATATCCAACTGTTCCGCAGCTATCAGATATACCTCAAAGAAGTGAGAAAGCAGCTCCTCCGGCAGCATTTTCTCTTCATTTCCAAGGTGATTCAGCTTGTCGTATATAAGCTGCGCCAAGGTGTCGGTACTTGTCATTCCCTCGCAGGTTATAACGGCTATTCTGTTCCCGCAGACCATTCCCGTCTTGATAATAAGGTCGGATGAATTTTTGGTTATATTTTTAATTTGATTTAAATTCTGCTCAAGCGAAGTATAAAGGGGCTGTTTCAGGTCAGGCTGATTTTCCACGATATTTCCTCCCTCCGTTATATATGGGAGTATTTTCCCCGCAAAATCGCCAATTATTCCAAAAAAACGTGCGGAACATCATTCCGCACGTTGGTTATATATTTATTTTCTGTGATTTAGTTTGCCGCCGGTCTTTCGGGCTTTGAGGGACGAGATGTTCCGTCGGGAGGAGTCATTCCGTCCGGCTTTGTACCGCTGAAATCGTCACGGTTGAAGCCGCCGTGTCCTCCGCCGAAGCCGCTGCCGTTCGCTCCGCCGCCTGCAACTCCATCGGTTGCGGTTACAGTCTGAAGCAATGTATCACCCGAATAGATACTGTAATCGCTGCCTGAAGTCATCTTATCACACGACAAGACAATAGACTGGCATACCTTTGGTGTAGTAACGCTTAATATTGTATTTCCATTGCTATCCCGAACCTCAATAACACTTCCTGCCGCTACATTTGCGTTAATCGAAAGGCAGGGCTGAGAGAGCGTACTGGGCGCTTGCGCCATACCGCTTGAACCAAGCGCAATCAGAGTGCCGCCGCTGAGCGCATACGAAACTTCATAATCAATCGCACCGTTGCCGGAATTTGTCGGCCCAAACACCGTCAGAACACCGCCGCTCTGGGCAATAGTGCCATTGCTGTCGATACCGTCGCCATCAGCATTGACTGTTATCTCACCGCCGGAAATGCTGATATAGTAGTCCTTTGAAGCACTGCCAAATCCCATCATCGCGCCGTTGTCGCCGCCTGCTGCATTTATTCCGTCATCAACAGCGTTCACATTAATATTACCGCCGCTTATCTCAATATTCTTGCCCTCAAGACCTTCATAAGACTTGGTGATGTTG
>JBJESC010000337.1:0-8334 GCA_051882615.1 Oscillospiraceae bacterium | reverse complement strand
GCTTGGCTTTTATTTTATGAATATCGTATGCAACATAAGCGAAAAGGCGGAATTTCTGCGATATATTACCCCCTATGCCTATGCGGAGGCAAGCAATATTATTTCCGAAGCTAAGCTTGAAAGTGAACTGATAGCGGTTGGAATAGTCATTGCCGTAATAGGCGCTGCGGTGGGGGTTGTTAAGTATCTGAAAAAGGATATTACCGTTTAGATTCTATTAAGACAAGACAGTCGCCTCTTTTGAGACGACTGTTTTTAATAGTATCGGCACACAAGGGGTATATTTTGTGAGAAAGTGAATTACCGCTTGAATAAAGCCGCCGTCAACAGTCCTCCGACAAGTGCCGTAACCGAAACAATCAGCAAAAGGACAGTATTATCTTCGCCCTGTGGCATGCTCTGATCCATCTGCGGAGCGGAGCTGTTCGGTGGCGTGGTAAAGCTGCCGTTTTGGTTGTCGGAGGGATTACGCCCGTTGTTCTCGCTGTCGGGCTTGGCAGGTGCTGAAGTTTGGGAGTCAGGAAATTCCCCGCCCGATGTGGGTGTATCGCTATTGTTCGGCGGGAATTCCTGCGAATTTTCGCCGTCCTGCGGAAATCCGTTCGGTCTGTTTCCGTTCATCGACGGGAAATTAGTATTGCTCATTTTTTCGGAGGTTTCGTTGGAGGTGTTCTGTGAGGAGTCGTTGCGGTTGAAATCCTTGCGGTTTTCGCCGAAGTTTCCACCATTATTCATAGAACCCATTTCTGAAAGTACAAGCGCTCCTGTGTCAATAAGAGAAGAGCTGTCCTCAGACTGCCCCTCGCTTGTTGAGGGGATACTTCCGTCCAGCTGACCGCTTACGCTCTCTGCACGGAGAGTGCAGAACTGCGTTATTGCAGCTACTCCTGTTTCAAACTCCTCGTAGGTGCAGAATTTCGTGGGGTCTTTCTCTACATAGTCCGCAATAAGCTCGGCGGTTTCGCTGATGATGGAAGCAAAATCCGTCTGCGACAGGAACTCACCGAATAGTTTGTGATACAGCTCGGTGTATTCCTCGTCCGTGAATATCCAAGCGACCATAGGACGGTCGTCCATACCGCCTGAAACGGGAGTGTCAATGGGGAAATTCACCTGCTCCTTTGCGTTTCCGCCTTGGAATGTACCGAAAGCGAGGTTGTAGTCCCAAGGTATCATAGAAAGCATGCCGTCCTCTTCATAGAGGTAGTAGTTGTGAATCATCGAGCCTGTGTAGCTGTCGCCGTTGCAGACAAAATTATGCACCACAAAGTAACGTATAACCTGTTCAACATCAACGGCAGACGAAACATCGCTGCCCTCGCTTAGCGTTTTCAGGGAAGCAATAAGCCGCTTTTTATCGCTCTCGGAAACATCGGTCTTGGCGCTGTCAAAGATGTTGGAATAGCTGTCAAATTCGTCATCGGTGTATTGCAGCTTTACATCGCTGCTGCCCATTCCGCCCATTTCGCCAAATCCGCCTTTTCCGCCCTGAATGTCCTGAGAGAACTCGGGCATTTCGCCCTGCTCGCCGAACGGGAATTCACCCGAGGAGAAAACGGGCATTTCGCTCTGATTTCCGAACGGTAATTCACCTGAAGAAAAATCGGGCATTCCGTTACCGAAGTCAAAGGGATTTTTTCCTCCTTCAGACGGCTGAGTTGAGGGTTCTCTCACGGAGGTGTCCGAAGAGTTCGGCAAGGTCGGTAAATTTTGTCCGCTGTCTTTATCGAATTGGAAATCCTCCATATTGAAATCCTTGCCGTTTCCTCGACCGCCGCCGAAGCTGAGGCTGTCGGGTTTGTACAGGTTGCCGTAATCGCTGCCGTAATTGCGCTTGAGGAATGCGTCCTCAACGCCCTCCACCGCAAGGTACAAGCCCCAATCCTCGCCGTTAACTGTGATATACGCGTAGCTGCACAGCGGTGCGGCAACCCCGAAATCGCTCATCAGAGTGTAGGCAAGGTAGTCCTTCATATAGGTGTTATCCTGAATAATGTTATTGAGACAGAGCTTGTCAAGACCGTAGTAGGTTTTGGTACTGTCATAGTGGTCGAATTCAATCTTGAAGCTGTATCTGTCGCTGTTCATTTGAGAAACGCTGGACAGGGAGGTGTTTCCCTTGCCGCGGATTGCAACATTCTTGTAAGCTTCGTCGTCTATGACTACCGAGCAGACGGAGTATTCCTCGTTCTCCACCGTTTCGATAAAACCGTCCCAGTCGTCCATTACAATGTCAATGGTATGCACGCGGGAACGGTCAAACAGGCGGTTTTCATAGCCCATTAGCTTTGCTGACGACTGAATTCCCAATGCTTGCGCATTAACGGAAATCAGCATTATTATAAAGGCTACAACCGCGGCTGCTGCACATATTATATCAATATGCTTGTTTGTAGACATAATAAATTACCCCATATAATCGCCGTTGTAGCTTACAAGAACAGCGCTTGAAACGCCCTGCATATCGCTTAAGCGATTGATGAAATCGGTGTTATCGTCCTTGAGCCTGATTTCCATATTAAGCTCGATTTCGCCTTTCTGCGCGGACTTGCTCTTGACTACACAGCGCTCGGTATTTGTTTTGAGGAAATCGGTTGCCGCAAGCTCGCTGTCGTGATTTTCACAGCGCAGTACTACGATGTAGGGGTGCTTGTGGGACTTTTTGTTTACGAATACGAGAAGAATAATGCCGATAACAACGCTGCCGATTACCGCAAGCGGTATCATACCCGCCGCGAGCACTATTCCCACGCCTATCGCCCAGAACAGGAAGGCAATGTCGAGCGGCTCTTTAACCGCCGTGCGGAAACGCACAATAGACAGCGCGCCCACCATACCGAGAGATAATACTACATTGCTTGTAACCGCGAGAATAACCACGGTAGTAATCATTGTCATAGCCACAAGCGATACTCCAAAGCCTGATGAGTACATTACTCCCGAATATGTCTTTTTGTAAACGAGAAAAATGAAAAGTCCCAGACAGAAAGCCAGCAAAAGAGATATAATCATATCTAAAACGCTTACGCTTGAAATGTTCTCCAGAAAGCTGGATTTAAAAATATCCTTAAAAGTCATTGTTGTTCTCCTTATCCGTAAATTCTGCAAGCCGCGTATTTTGAAAACGCACCTGTTTGTTGCCCGTCAAGCTGAACCAAATCCCGTATTATATCGGGTAGAAACTCGTCCCACTTTACCTCAAGGACTATGGCATCCGAAGCGGGAAGAGTAACGCAGTCCGTATCCAGGAATTTAGTGCAGTCCGAGCTTGTTCTTATGTCGTAGTCGAGAGTAACCCGAACGTTTCCGGCGGGAAAAACGAACGGCTCACGAGTATAATCCACAATGGTTTTCGGGCGAAGCCCCTGCATTTTCATCTTGATATAAAGCTCTCTGCAAAGCGGGGAGGGAAGTCCGTCAAAAAAGTCAAACTCTCCGTTTGCAATATTGTTCGCCTGCTCGGCAGTCAACGATACCGTTTCCTTACTTCCAAGTCCGTTAAGCTTGCTTTTCTTCTCAAGGTGAATCAGCGAGGTATCGCCGTTGTAGAAGCGTATCCGGAATTTCTCGCGCCGGTTTATTCCGTTCAGCTTCTCGTTCAATGCCTTGTCGGAAGAATTATCGAAATACAGGCTTCTGATGAAGTATTTCCCGTTAATTGCGTGAGAGTCGGGAAGCGTTGCCGCTCGCAGCCGCTGACGTATCGTTATCATATCCGAGAGGTTTATTTCGTGCTTCAGTTCGTGTCTGAATTTCAATGCTTAACACCCCCTTTACTTGTTTTTTACATTTGTTATTATAGGCTTATTTGCTGAAATAAAGCTGAAAACATATTTCCTAAAAATGAAAAATAGCTGAAAACTAAATTTTCAGCTTGATTTCAGCAAAAAGTAATATTATAATTAAAAGGGGTGATGAAAATGAAAATACTTATTATAGAAGACGAAAAGCTGCTTGCGGACTCGCTCAAAGCTCTGCTGGAATCAAAAGGTTTTGAAACAGCGACAGTGTTTGACGGTGAAACAGGCGCTCAGTATGCCGAAACAGGTATCTATGATCTGCTGATACTTGACGTGATGATGCCGGAACTTAACGGTTACGAGGTAGCTAAGCGCGTCCGCCGTGACAGATGCTCTGTGCCTATACTTATGCTGACCGCCAAATCGGGAGTTGAGGACAGGATAGAGGGGCTTAACGCGGGCGCAGACTATTACCTCACCAAGCCCTTTGATTCAAGGGAGCTTCTTGCTTGTATAAACGCGCTTCTGCGCCGACAGGGAAATCAGGTGAACGAGCTGGTGTACGGCAACACCATAATTGACCTTGAAACCTCCTCTCTTGTATGTGGGGAAAACTCGCTGCGTCTTTCGGCAAAGGAATTTGACATTATCCGTATACTGTTTTCCAACGGCGAGCGGAATGTGTCCAAGGAAATGCTGCTGACCAAGGTGTGGGGCTTTGATTCCAACGCTGTGGAAAACCACGTTGAGGTTTATGTCGGCTTTTTGCGGAAGAAGCTGGCGAGCGTTGGCTCTAACGTAAGAATAGAAGCGGCTCGGCGGCTGGGGTATCATCTGGAGGTTGCTGATGATAAATAAGCTGAAAATCAAATTCGTCTCGGTGATTATGCTGATTGTAACAATAATGCTGGCGGTGATATTCGCTCTGGTATATTACCTTACCGCAAGCAATCTGGAGCAGCAAAGTATCCGAATGATGATGAGTTTATCGGGAGAGCCGGGCAGCTTCGGTGTTCCGACAAGACCAAACAACATTGATAATAATACAGAGGATATTCGTCTGCCGTTTTGTAGTGTGGTGGTTCACAATGACGGAACTTTCAGGGTAATAGGCGGTAGGGCAGAGGGTATTACCGATGACGATAGTATTGAAACAATAGTGTCGCTGGCCTCGAAATCAGATGAAAAAATGGGCATATTGAGGGACTACAAGCTGAGATTTCTTAAAGGTGGCGCTATGGATGAAAGGATTGTATTCGCGGATATTTCCGCGGAAATAGCGGCGCTCGGAAGTCTCGTCAGGTCTTGCGCACTAATCGGGGCAGCAAGCATTGTTGTTTTCTTTGCGGTGAGCCTGCTGCTTGCGAGATGGGTCGCAAAGCCTGTGGAAACAGCTTGGCAGCAGCAGCGGCAGTTTATAGCGGACGCCTCTCACGAGCTGAAAACCCCGCTTACCGTGATTATGACCGATGCGGAGCTGCTGCGTGAAAGCTGCGAAGAGGGCGATCGAGCCAAATTTACCGACAGCATAATCATTATGTCGCAGCGAATGAAAAAGCTGGTGGAAAGCTTGCTGGAGCTTGCCAGAGCAGACAACGGCTCGTCTGCGATGGTTTTTGAACATATAAATTTAAGCAAAGCCGTTTCAGACGCTTTGCTCCCGTTTGAACCAGTGTTCTTTGAGAGAGGATTGGAGCTTTCTAACGATATTGAGGACGGAATTTATGTGAACGGCGACAAGTCAAGGCTATGTCAAGTGGTTGATATTCTGCTTGATAATGCGCTTAAATATGCTGCGCCGAACTCTGCCGTTTCGGTTGAGTTGAAAAGTCAGGGAGGATGGCGTTTGTTATCGGTTTCGAGTGCGGGCGAGCCTATATCCCGCGAGGACAGAAAGAACATATTCAAACGCTTCTATCGTGTGGACAAGTCGCGTCATGATGGACAGAGCTATGGGCTGGGGCTTTCCATTGCGGAAAACATCGTTAAGCAGCACAAAGGGAAGATTTGGACGGAAAGCGCAAACGGCATAAATACATTCTTTGTTCAGCTGGCATAGGGCAGCGGGACGGTCGAGGTATACGCCAAGGCAACGGAAATTCCGAAGTCTACATAGGCTATTATTCCATCAAGGGAACGTTCGACAATTACCGCCGGCAACTTTTCGAGAAAAGCACCGGATAATGTCGGGAAAACGTGCATCTCGCTCGTGCGAAGATGTGGACGAGGTCGCCCTCACTTTCTCTGAAATGAAGGCGGCAACCACGGGAAATCCACTGCTTGAACGGCAGTCGCACCTATAACACCGAGCAAGTCAAATTGCTCGGTATATATGCGTTCGCTGAGGCAGATACTCAAAGAACGGTTACAATTTTTGAAAAGAAAATATCTTGACCATAAGCATAATATGTGTTATAATAGAAATGTAAAATTAGAATGCACCTTGCTTATGAAAGGAGTGTATGGTATGACATTTTATGAAAGAAGTCTGAAACAGGAAGTATACACCGAGCTTATTTGGGGCATTGATGGATTTGTTTTCAGAAACTATACAGTTATCAACAAAGAAATACCTCAGAATATTGAAGAATTAAGAGATGAGGCATTAAATATATACCGCAGCTTTACTGCGGAAGATACCGAGGAAAAACTCGAAAGAGATGAACATCGAATTGTCGAGATAAGAGATTATATTAAATCGGTTACTCCGCTTCCCCATCGTTGATTTTTAATAGCAACACATTTTAAGCGCAGTTGTTAATTCAACTGCACTTTTTCTATGGAGGAAAAAAATATGGAAAACTATTCCCAATATTCGATGAGTAATTTTCAGCAAGCACTTAATGATTATTACCGCGCTCTGACGTTCGGCAAGGTTCCGGTTGAAACTCCGACAGCATATATTCTTGGCGGACAAAGTGGAGCAGGGAAGTCTGCTATTCATTCAATGGTTAAGCAAGAAAACCCGAACTTCATCTCAATCGACGGAGATACATTCAGAAAAAGACACCTGAATTTCGAGATTATTCAGAAACTCTATGGAAATGATGCTGCCAATTACACACAACCATTTGCAAATAATATTGTGATATCACTTATTGAAAAATTGAGTTCGGAGCATTACAACCTTATAATCGAGGGAACCTGCCGACGAGCAGACGTGCCGTTAAAAACGTGCGCTGATCTTAAAGAAAAAGGATATAATGCGATATTGGCTGTAATGTGTACTGACAAAAACACATCGTGGCAAAGTACGATTGACAGATACAACCTTGCCGCAGCCCTCGGAGAACCACCGAGAGCCGTCCCTTACGATAAGTATCTCGAAACCGTCAATGCGCTGCCGAGCAATATCGAGACTATATACAAGGCAAATGCCTTTGATGATATTCTTCTCCTGAACAGGAACCAAGAATGCTTGTATCAGTATTCTCAATCGCCCGAGATTAACCCGCGTGAGATTTTTGAAAGTATTCTTTTGGACAAAGGAAATGAACTGTCACAGGAAGATGGTTCAGCGGACGAGAATAATGAGGATATGGAAATGTAAACAGGTGCGGTCTTGTGTCGCATCCAAAAATTCAGCGTAATATTGACAATGGATTGAAATTCGGGTATAATGTGCTTTGAAGCATACAGGCGAAGATAAGAATGGCAATGTGAAATGGAGATGATATTATGAACACGCAAAATCAGGCTGACAGGGTTGATGAGCTTTATTGCAGGCTGTCAACCCTGCGCCCGTTAAGTGCCGGAGAAGTCAAGAGACTCCTTGAACAATTTGCAATCCGCAACACATACAATTCCAATGCAATCGAGGGCAGCACACTCACCCTGCACGAAACTGCGCTGATTATACAGGAGGGTATTGCCATTGCGGAACATCCTCTGAAAGAGCACCTTGAAGCTATCGGTCACAAGGACGCATTTGATTTTGTCGTTGAACTCTCAAGGAAGAATAAACCGCTTGATTTGTATGATATTAAACTCATACACTCACTTGTCCTGATGAACGACAGGCAGAACGCAGGGGTATTCAGACGAGTTCCCGTAATGATAATGGGTGCTTTGCACACTCCGCCGCAGCCTTATTTGATTGAACCTATGATGGAAAGTCTGGTTAGCGAATATAACAGCAGCAGCGACAACTTCTTCGATAGATTGGCAAAGCTTCATCTTGATTTCGAGCGCATTCACCCGTTTATTGACGGCAATGGACGAACGGGCAGACTTATCCTTAATCTGGAGCTGCTAAAGGGCGGTTATTACCCTGTCGATATAAAGTGTACAGACAAACGCAGGTATTACGACGCTTTTGAGCATTACCATAATTCCAATAGTGTAGAAGCAATGAAAGCATTGCTTCTGGAATATGAACTCTCTGAATTGGAGGAGTATGTAACCATCGTTGAGCAGGCTTGTGATGACGCCAACAGCGATGAATTCGAGCCTTGAATTCGGGTGCGCCACAGTGACACCCAAAAATCTAAAAAACTACGCAGGTGCGGTCTTGTGTCGCACCTGTTTTTTCGGAGGAAATATGATATATTGTTTTAATACTAAACACCAATTAAACTATAGACAAAATCAATAA
>JBJESC010000336.1:0-2141 GCA_051882615.1 Oscillospiraceae bacterium | reverse complement strand
GCAACGAGCCGATTGACCCGCTGGTTGAGGTGCATTGCTACCCCATCGGCGTTATAACGATGATTGACAACGGAAAGAACGACGAGAAGATAATCGCAATCCCGTTCGAGGACCCCACCTACAACGCATACCGTGGAATTGAAGCCCTGCCGAGCCACATTTTCCAGGAAATGCGCCACTTCTTCTCGGTATATAAGCAGCTGGAGGGCAAGGAAACCGCAGTAAACGAGGTTCGCGGACGTGACGACGCGGTGAAGATTGTCCGCCAGTGCATTGCGAACTACAACGACATCTACGGGAAAGACCACCCGTTCGTTCCCGAGCACAGCTCCAAGCATAAGTGAGGTAAGTGATGATACTTGCAAGTCAGAGCCCGCGCAGATATGAGCTGCTCAAGCTCATAACCGAGGATTTCAGCGTTCTCCCCGCACAGGGCGAGGAGGTAGTCCCCGAGGGGCTTTCTCCCGCCGAGGTGGTTCAGCTGTTGGCGCAGCAGAAAGCCCGCGAAATCCGCGCACTATACAAGAACAACCCGAGCGAGGTGATAATCGCGGCGGACACCGTGGTTGCGATTGACGGGAAGATACTCGGCAAGCCTAAGGACGCATTTGACGCGGCGGATATGCTGTCCCTGCTCTCGGGGAGAGTACACAGCGTGTTCACGGGAGTGTGCGTTATTGACGGCGAGCGCGAGCGCGTTTTCGCCGAGGAGACGAAGGTGGAGTTCTACCCGCTTTCCACCGAGGAAATCCGCGCATATATCGCCACAGGCGAGCCTATGGACAAAGCGGGCGCATACGGAATACAGGAAAAGGGAGCAATGCTGGTAAAGCGCATTGACGGCGATTATTATAACGTGATGGGATTGCCCGTGGGGCGCCTGTCGCGCGTTCTGAGAGGTTTGGAATGAATAAAAAACTGAAGCTTAGCTACAATTCGCCCGTAATACTGACGTTTTCGGCGATCTGCCTTGCCGTGATTATCCTGCACTACATCACGCGCGGGTTTACGACAAGCGCGCTGTTCGTGTGCTACGGACACCCCAGCCTGCTGAACCCGCTGACCTACCTCAGAGCGTTCACCTATGTTTTCGGACACGCGGATTTCTCGCACTTCGCGGGGAATATGACAATGCTGCTTCTGGTAGGCCCCGCCGTGGAGGAGCGCTACGGAAGCTGGAACACCGCTATTATGATGTTCGTCACCGCGCTTGCGGGCGGTATTCTCAATATGCTGTTCTTCAATACGGGAATTCTGGGTGCTTCGGGAATTGTGTTTATGCTGATTATCCTCAGCGCGTTTACGAATATGAAAAAGGGAGAAATCCCGCTCACGCTGATACTGATAGCCGCGATTTATCTCGGCAAGGAGCTGTATGCGGGGCTGTTCGTAACGGATAACGTTTCGCACTTCGGACACCTTTGCGGAGGCGTTTCGGGACTCGGCTTCGGAACGTACTACTTCAAGAAAAAGTTCGAGATTTCAAGCAAATAAAAATAATCCCCTTTCAAAAGAAAGGGGATTTTGGTTTGTCGAAAAGCTTTTCAGGTTTGTGATGTGAGCCCATTGGGGGCTTGGGGGCTTGCCCCCAAACGGGGACAGCGGGGGAAAATTCCCGATTACTCGGGAAGAACGTTCAGCGGAGTTGAAATCCGCTTCGGAACGGCAATCTCATACGCCTCGTGAGCCACGGAGAGCTCGACCTCGGTAGTCTTGCCGCCCTCCTCACCGTCAAGCGTCCATGCAATCGGCTTTTCGGACTTAATCACGAACTTGTCGGACTGAATGCACATTATATGCTCACATTCCTCAAAGTTGCGGTTGAGCAGCGCGAAGTTGATGTTCTGGAGCTCAATCGGGTTCTTGGGAGTGCGTATGAACAGACCGTCAAGCAGTCCGTCCTGCATATCCGCGCCGTAGGGGACGACATTCTGAAGCCCACCCACGGAGTAGGTGTTGCCGCACAGTCCGAAGATGAACTCGCCGCTGTGTTCCTCGCCGTTAGCCTCAATTGTAAGGTACGCGGAGGTTTCGATAAAGCGCCGTATTTCAAGCGAGCGGAGCGCGTTCATAAGGTAAGCCGCCGCGCCGAAGATGTTTTTCGCTTTCTGGTCGGTGGAGTAGCTCACGTCCGTGAACAT
>JBJESC010000335.1:0-2144 GCA_051882615.1 Oscillospiraceae bacterium | reverse complement strand
AAGGCGGCAATGCTGAACGCTCTGCGCACCAATTTCCGTCAGATTTCAAATGTTCTTTCCGAGGGCATAGACGCAAACGGCGGTTATCTCGTTCCCGAGGAATACGACAGCCGCCTTATTGACGCTCTTTCCGAGGAGAATATTATCAGAAAGCTGGGTCACACGATTACCACAAGCGGCGAGCACAAAATCAATATTGCCGCAACAAAGCCTGCTGCGGCATGGATTGACGAGGGCGGCGCGCTCACTTTCGGGGACGCTACTTTCTCGCAGATTAACCTCGATGCGCACAAGCTGCACGTTGCGGTCAAGGTCACTGAGGAGTTGCTCTATGACAACGCTTTCGGGCTTGAAAATTACATCATCGACCAGTTCGCAAAGGCGCTTTCCAATGCGGAAGAGGACGCTTTCCTCAACGGCGACGGCAAGGGAAAACCTCTCGGAATTTTCGCTGAAACAGGCGGCGGTACTGTCAGTGTGACTGCGGCGAGCGCTACCGCAATCACCGCTGATGAGATAATCAATCTGGTTCAGCTCCTCAAGCGTCCCTACCGCAAGAACGCGAAGTTCATCATGAACGACCAGACTGTCGCGGCGCTCCGCAAGCTTAAGGATAACAACGGCGCGTATCTGTGGCAGCCCTCGCTTCAGGCGGGAGAACCCGACAGGCTGTTCGGCTATGAGGTCTACACCTCGCCTTACGTTCCTACGATTGCGGCGGGAAAGCCTGTGATCGCATTCGGCGATTTTAGCTACTACAACATCGGCGACCGTGGCACTCGTTCATTTGCGGAACTGAAAGAACTGTACGCAGGAAACGGTATGGTTGGCTTTGTGGCAAAGGAGCGCGTTGACGGAAAGCTGGTTCTTCCCGAAGCGGTTCAGATTCTCAAGATGAAAGCCGGCTCCGGTTCGTAAAGGGTGATTGAATGGACGAACTTCTCACGAAAGTAAAGCAGAACCTCATACTTGAACATTCGGCGGACGATGTGCTTCTTGTAAACTATATCACCGCAGCTATTTCCTATGCGGAAAGCTATCAGCACATCGAACAGGGCTATTACACCGAAAACCCGATGTCAGCGACTACCGAACAAGCTGTTATTATGCTGTCATCTCACTTTTACGAAAGCAGAGATGGCAGCACAGGCGGCTTTTTCGGAGACAATGTTCAAGCGGGAAAACAGGTGTGGGATACGGTGAATATGCTGCTGCGTCTTGACAGGCGGTGGATAGTATGAGTTTCGGAAAGATGAATAGGTTTATTGAAATCACGCAGAAACAGGTTGTAACCGACAGAGAGGGTTTTCAGTCGGAAAATGATGTTGTGGTGGCAAAGGTTCGGGCATACCGCGAGGGGCGGCACGGTAGCGAGAAATGGGCTAACCGCGCCGTTTTCTCGTCGGCTACCGACTTGTTCCGTTTCCGCACAATTCCCGATTTGCAAGTAACAATGGAAATGCGTATTTTGTGCGATGATTCTGTATTTGAGATAACCTCCGTGGAGGACGTAAAAGGTCGCGGAATGTATGTTGAAGTCTTATGTAAGGAGGTCGAGCCGAGTGGCTAAAGCAGAAGTAAAAATGCCCGATGAGTTCCTTGCGAAGTTGTCACGGCTCGGTTCGCAGACGGACACAATCGCGGAAAAGGTACTGCAAGCGGGCGGCGAGGTGGCTCTGGATAAGGTTCGGAGCAACCTTTCTGCCGTTGTAGGTGTCGGCAACAAAAGCGAATCCCGCTCCACGGGCGAACTTGAACGCTCTCTCGGGCTTTCGCCTGTTATGGTTGATAAAAACGGCAACCACGACATCAAGGTCGGCTTTTCCGAGCCGAGAACGGACGGTTCAAGCAACGCTAAAATCGCAAATATTCTTGAATACGGTACAAGCAGTCAGCCCGCAAAGCCCTTTTTGAAACCCGCAAAATCTGCTGTGAAAAAGCAGTGTGTGGACGCGATGAAATCCGCTTTTGAAAAGGAGGTCGAGGGGGTGTGAGCCTGCTTTCCGAACTAACAGAAATTGCGAAACGGCTGAAAATTCCCGCACGGACTGCGGTTTACTCGGGGAAACCGCCCGATGAATATCTGGTGTTCACTCCGCTGTACGACAGTTTTGAACTTCATTCGGACAACAGACCCGAAATTG
>JBJESC010000334.1:0-8360 GCA_051882615.1 Oscillospiraceae bacterium | reverse complement strand
GCACCTGACTGTTAATCAGGGTGTCACTGGTTCAAGTCCAGTCGGGGGAGCCAGCGTGCCGCTGGACCCTTTTCGTAGATGGGTCTAGCGGCTTTTTGTTATTCGCTCGAAAACGGGGAAATCTTTTTGGTAACGTATAGACAGAAGGGACTATGCACTTATTTGCATAGTCCCTATTTTTTTATTTCCAAAACTAACGCCGAACAGGGTAATAATATACCCTATTCGGCTATATAATCTTGTTCGAATTTCAGAACAAGTCCAGCATTGTATCGAGATAAATTTCCTCTCTTACCTTGAGCTGATATTGCGGCTTGGTTAAGTAGTAAAGCAGGAATTCGAGGATAACCGCGCTTCCCAAGCCCCGCCCCTCGATTTTGAAGTGGGAAAAGCCCATCGGGAGATATACGTCCATTATATCGTCAATCCCGATAAATGCCGGGCTTTCCATCGCCCTTGAGAAGCGGTAGCCGTTCCTGCCGTCGGGAGCGCGGCAGATATGCTCGCAGTCCTCGCCGAGGTTTTTGCGGCTGACGGTTTCGTAGCAGCGTTTCCTGTCGTTACAGCCGATATAACAGCACTCGTTGCAAAGAAATTCAACCTTGCCCTTTTCGGCTTCGGAGAGAGCGGCAAGCTTGCCAAGCTCCTTGTTGAGCCGAAAGTCGGGCACTACAAATCGGAAATCCTCTCTGCACAACTCGTTTCGGAACTCCTCAAAATCGGTTATCACCTTTGTGGTTGAAGAAGCGAAGTAAAGGCTCGGATAGCTCGCTTTCAAGTAGTCGAGAAGCAGGTCGGAATGCACGATAACGCCGTTTTTCGGGTTGTCAAATTCGTTAAGCATAGCGCACAGCGCATTGCATTTCCTGTCCGAGAGGTGCTCCTCGCGGAGCAGAGAGTTGCTGAAGGTAAGCTCCGCGGAAATCCCGAATTTCCGAAGTAATGCGAACACTTCTTCGGGAGAATGCTCGCCGATTTCAACGCGTCCTCCGCCCCAGATACAGTCCGCGGGCGCACCGTAGACAGAGCCTATTCCGCACCAATCGTAAAACCACTCTCTGCGCTCATAGAAAAGCGGCAGAAAGGCGCTGTAAAGCTCGTAAAATTCAAACATTCCGGGCAGATGAAAAACCGCCTTGTTCTCCAAATAATCAACCCCTTTACAGATATAAAAGCGTCTTGGCACACCCGCGCCAAGACGCTTTTTTTAGTCGTTTACAAGAATGATAAAGCCCGCTGCAGCCTTATATTTCAGCGTGTTGAGCTTGCTCTCCAGACCAAGCTCGTTGTAAGCCAGTCCAACCGTCTTTATGAATTCCTCCTTGTTGAATTCGCCCGACCAGCGAACCGCGAATACCTTTGTGTCGGCGGTGATGTTATTGGTGAGGATAGTCTTGTATTCAGCCATAGTTGCGGGGAAAAGACCGTTTGCGCGGTAGTATTCCTTGCTTGCGTCCGCACCCACAAAGCTCTCAACGTTTGCGTCAAGGGCGAACTTGTCGTCCTTGGTGTAGCCGCTTTGCTCGGCAAGCTTGCTGTCTGCCGCGTAGAGGTAGTAGGGAATGCCCGAGTTCACCGCGTTGTTGGTGCAGTCCACCTCGTACCACTTGCCGTCAAGATTAACCATATTCCATGCGTGGGGAAGATTGCCGTTGAGGTAGCCCGTGGTGACTATGCAGTCCACTCCCGCAAGGTCGCACAGCAGTCTGTAAGAGTACGCGTAGGACATACAAACGCCCTTGCCGTCAACGAGTATGCCGTAGGTGTTGAATGCGTCCTCGTGGGGGTTGTTTTCGGTTTTCTTGAAGTCGTTCTTCTCGGCGTCCTCAAGCGCTTCCTTGTCGTATACGGAGTTCTTTTCAAGGTAGGCGTACAAAGCGTCCGCTTTCTGCTTGTCGGTCATATCCGAAGTGATTGCAGACTTGATAATCTCGTCCGCGCGCTTTGCGATTGCTTCCTGCTTTTTCGCAATTGTGTCCTTGTCGTAAACGAACTTTACGCTGAAGGTAAGAGTGTTGTAGTCGTACTTAAAGCCCGTGATACCCATAATGTAGGGGTTCTGATAGTACACCTTGTAGAACGTGTCAACCAGAGTGTAGGGATTTTGCAGAGCGGTGAAGCCCTCGACGGAGATGTCGGTGTTGCCCGCAACGAGGTTCAGCGCCAGCCACTTTTCCTCTGCGGTATCTGCGTTGATGTACATTCCGGCGGGAACGTTTGCTACACTGTCGCGGTTGCCGTTCTCAACGTGGTTTTTGGTATTCTCCGCCTGAGCTTCAACCAGCTTGTCGGAGGTGGTTTCGGTATTGTCTTCGGTGGGAATGATAGTCTGAACTGACGAGTCGGGAATACGGTCAACCTCGTCCTCGGGAGCGGAGTTTCCCGTTTCCGCAGAGGTATCGGCGGCGGAGGCAGGCTCGCCCTTGTCCTCCTCAAATCCTACCGAGCCGTAGATGTGAGTACCCTCCACGGTGTAGTCGTACTCGTCCCACTCGAACTCAAAGTACTTGACGTGGCTTCTCTTGTAGGTGATATTTCTTGTGGTGGAAGAACCGTCAATGTTGAGGACGGAAACCTGTGTGGGGAAGTCCGCAGGCGTGGGATAGCGCCCCTTGATTTCGTTCTCCTCGGTAATGGTGTAGGGGAGAACGAGGTCTGCGGTGGAAACCGCGTTGCTAAGACCGCTTTCAACGCCGTTTACCACAGCGGTGACGTAGTATTCGCCCTTGACGGAGTAGTTCTGTCCCGCGCAGAGGAATTTACCCGAAATATCGCTCTTGATTTCCGCAAGGCTGTGGCTGTCCTTGCCCGAAAAACCGTCGAATGTGCATTCGGTGGTCTCGTCGTCCTTCAGCAGATAGAGCTGATTTTCGGCTTCAGTATTCATACCGCAGTCATAGCCCATCTTTGCACCGTCGATTGCGTGGTTGTCCTTGCCTGTTGAGAGCTTGTCGTCAACGAGGTTGTAGATGATGTACTTGCTTGCGCCCTCAACCGCGTCCCATTCGAGAGAGAAGCGACCGTCCGCGCTGACCTTGCCGCGCAGAGTGGGAGCAGTCGCGCCGTGCTTCACGGTAAACGGGATAATCACGGGAGAATCCAGCTTTTCGGGCTTGTTCGCCTCCATTGAGTAGTGAACCGCAAGGTAGTAGATAGGCGCGTTGCCCCAGCTGTCGATGTCCTCGTATACGCTGTCGTGTTCCTGCTTGTCATTTCCCAGAACGGGAGTCATAGGCGCGGCGGTGACGGTGGTTTTTCCGTCGTTCACTTCGAGAGAAGCGGTGTAGTAGATTGCGCTTGCATCGTCGCAGGCGGCGTCCGTGTGTACGCTTACGAAGTCATAAAGCCCAATATCCGAATCATACGCGTCAAAGTTGAAGTCAAAGGTGAACGCCTCTGTTTCGGAAACGTTATAAAGCGGCATCATCTTGTTGCTGTCGTCATAGTTGAACGCTTTCTTGATGTCCTCAACGGTAACGGCAGCACCGAGTGTTTCAAGCTCTCCCGAAATCGAGGAGTTCCCCTCGGTGGAGCTGCTTGTACTGCTGTAATCCGAATTATCGGAGTTTTCGTTTGCGTTCTTGCAGCCTGTAAGCGCAATAAGAACGGCGAGTGCCAGTGCGGTAAGTTTAATCTTCTTCATAATGAATGCCTTTCTCAAAATGTCGTATTCAAATCAAACGGGCGTTTTTCGTCCTTTCACTCTATGAACTCCATAGCGTTTTAAAAGGTTGCGTTTTCGGAAAATATTTTTTAAGAAATTTTATAAACGGTGTCATCGCCCGATATTACGGCGTATTTTCCGCCCGAAATGCTGAACTTTGCGATTGTCCCGTCCGTAAACACCGCCATATAGTAAACGGTTTCGCCCTCGGGAGCTTCGTCCGTAGGCCTTGCGGAGAGAAGCATTTCTGCTATGTCCGAAATCTCGGATTTGTCCGCCTTTTCGCAGTCTACGAACCTGTTTTCGCTGTTAAACGCGAGATAGTCCGTCTGCGACTTCAGCTTTTCCGCGAGGATAACCGCAAGCCCCTCGCCGACCTCGCCCTCATACCAATTCAGATTGACGAACGAGTTTCCCGAAGCCTCGCTGTTCTCCCCGAACTGCGGAAGCACTTCCGAGGTAATCGGGGGATTATCGCCGCTCTCCGAGCCGTTCCCCGAGCGGCTGAACACCAGAGCTCCTATGCCGACCGCCAATGCAATACAAGCCGCCGCAGAGAGAATGGGAACAATTTTCAGAAATTTTCGGCTGTTCTGCTTCTGCTGTTTAACCTGCTTTTCTTCCTCTTTAAGCGTTTCGGTAAGCCGCGAGAGAAATTCCTCGGACGGCTTTGCTTCTTCAAGGAGTTTATTGTATTCGGATTTTATTTTATCAGACATATTCGTCCTCCCCAAGCAATTCTTTCAGCTTTGTTCTGCCGCGCGACAGGAGGGATTTTATCGTACCCTCGCCCGCGCCCATTATTTCGGCTATCTGCTTTATCGGCAAGTCCTCGAAATAAAACAGATGTATGGGAATTCGGTATTTTTCGGGAAGCTGCTCCACCGCCTCGCGCACGCCGAGCGGCTTCTCGTCCGAGTACGGTATTTCCTCCGCTTCCTCGAGAGCGGTTGTGTGCCGCCGCCATGCGGTAGTCGCCATAGACTTTACGGCGTTTACGGTAACGCGCAGCAGCCACTTTCGCCTGTGCTCCTCGTCGTTAAACGTCATATCGGCGCGTATGTATTTGATAAGCACTTCCTGAGTGATGTCCTCGGCGTCCGCCTCGCTTCTCAGCCGTGAGTAGGCGAGGCGGTAAATCATACCCGAGTATTTTTCCACAAGCTCCTCTGCCGAGAGAGGAGCGGCGCGGTTTTCTTTCAAAGTCAGCCCTCCGATTTTACTTCCCTGTATAATGAACTTCGCAGAATGCCGAAAGGTTGCGTTCGGGGAAAATTTTTTCGTTATTCTTCGTTGTTGTCCGTGATTGAAGCCGTTTGATAATTCGCGTTTCGGTATTTTTTCGGACTTGTATTGTAGTATTTTCGGAACGTCCTCGCAAAATGACTGTACGAGGAGAAGTTGAGTATATCCGAAATCTCCGACACGGAAAACTCCGAGAATTTCAGCATATTCTCGGCGGCTTCCATACGCTTTGAGATAACGTATTCGGAGATAGCAACGCCCGTTTCACGCTTGAACAGCACCGACAGGTACGACTCGTTGAGGTGAACCAGCCCCGCCAGCTCCCGAACGCTTATACGCTCGTGGAGGTGGTTGTTGATGTAGTCCATACACTCGCTCACGGGCTTGGAGATAACCGACTTTTTCTTGGCGGCGGCAACCGCCTTGGTGAAATACTCAATCATCTCACGATGGAGCGCGTGAAGCTCGTCCGTTGACCGCGACTTGTCGAACTTTCGGATATACAAATCGCTCGCGTTGTACGCTTTTTCCGCGTCCATTCCTCCCGCGATTGCGAAGCGGGTAACCAGCGTGATGTTGCAGATATACAGATAGAGGAGGTTTTTCAGCGGATCGTCCGAAAGGTGTCCCGTCCCGCCCGAGGCGAATATCCGCTCCGACTCCTTAACTGCTCGCAAATCTCCGTTTTTTATATATTCATATTGCCGCATATCATCGTTGTATTTATGGTGACGAAAGCTGTTTTCACGGTTGACAAACTCAAGATATGCAACCTGTTTGTCTATGTTCTCTTTCATATAATCACCTCACAAAATAATTATACACCATCTTTATAAATAAGTCAATATAAATGACTAAAAACAAATATAAATGCTGTACTATTGTAAAGATTTGTGATAAGATACTGTTGATAACAAAAACAAAAGAACAAAAGAACTAAAGAAATAAATATACAAGAACAAAAGAAGGGGTGACGCTGAATGGAGAATACGAAGAAAGTATCGTCCAATATGACCGAGGGAAATATCCTCAAAAGCCTGATATTCTTTGCCGTTCCAATTCTGATAGGGAACATCTTTCAGCAGCTTTATAATGTGGCAGACACCACCATTATCGGAAACATTCTGGGCGACAACGCGCTGGCGGCTGTGGGAGCGGCGGCTCCCGTCTACAACCTGCTGATAGGCTTCGCGGGCGGACTTACAAACGGCTTCGCGGTAATCATCGCCCGCCATTTCGGCGCGGATAATCAGCGTGAAATGAGAAAAGCGGTTGCGCTCACCTACATCTTGTCGGGAATAATCGCCGTTGTGCTCACGATAGTTTCCCTTATCGCGCTTCACCCGCTTATGGCGGCGCTTAAAACTCCCGCTGAAATCATTGCGGACACCGAAAGCTATATGCGCGTGATTATGCTGTTCTCGGCAGTCACCGTGGCGTACAATATGCTTGCGGGAATGATGAGGGCTATCGGAAACAGCCGCGCACCGCTCTATTTTCTTATCGTGTCCACATTCGTTAATATCGGTCTGGACTTCCTGTTCATCAAGGGCTTCGATATGGGCGTAAAGGGCGCGGCTTACGCAACGGTAATCTCACAGGGCGTATCCGTTGTGCTGTGCTTCGCATACGCGATGAGGAAGTGCGGCTTTCTGATGTTCAGAAAGTCGGAGCTGGAGTGGGATAAAAGCCTGCTCTCCGACCTTACGGCAACGGGGCTGTCAATGGGGCTTATGTACGCGATTGTGTATGTTGGCTCGGTAATATTGCAGGGCGCGGTAAACTCGTTCGGAACGAGCATTATCACCGCACACACCGCCGCAAGAAAGATAGACGATATTTTTATGCTCCCGCTCGGCACAATCGCGCTTGCGGTATCGACGTTCGTAAGCCAGAATTACGGCGCGGGTAAAATCGACCGCGTAAAGCGCGGAATTCGCTGCGGAATAGTCATTTCCGCCGTATGGAGCGTAATCTCGGTAGCGATAACTGCGCTATTCCGCAAGCCGATTGTACACGCTCTCACAGGCTCAACCGACGAGGCGGTTATCTCCACGGCTTCTCAATACATACTGTGGAACACGGCGTTCTTTGCGATACTCGGCGTATTGCTGGTGCTCCGCAGCAGCTTGCAGGGAGTGGGAAGAAAGCTCGTTCCCATCAGCGGAAGCGTGATGGAGTTCGCGCTGAAAATCGTTACGGTATCTGTCTTAGCGCCCAACCTCGGCTATTTCGGAATTTGTATCTGCGAACCGATTATCTGGGCTGTGTGCGCTGTCATAGTTGTTGTGGATTACGCGGTGTTCTTGCGGAAGGCTTCTCCTCCCGAAGCCTCCTGCAAGCATACCCGCGTCATCGACGAGGTGAAAATATAATTCCCGAAATAAAAAACAATACCTCCTCGCCTTTTCTGAAGGTTGAGGGGGTATTGTTTATCAGAATCTTATCTCGATTTCAGTCTGCACATCCTCAATGTTGCATCCTACCAGCTTCAGTTTGTTTTTGCCGTTGGTCAATGTTACAACAAAATCTGTGGAACGTTCAATTTCCGTTTCGGGAGTAACCTCCGCAATCGTGGTTACATTACCGTTTGAGTCAACGAGAACAAGCTTGGCTTTTCCCACACCAAGACCGAATTTCAAATTTACCGCAGCAGCGCCGCCCTTGGTGATTTTGCCCGTCCATATTGTTTTTACCCCGTTGAACTCGTTTGCGGAGTAATTGACTTCGTTATCGTTGCGGGTGCTCATCACGGACATTTTGGCAGAGCTAATATCGTGGGTAGCAATGAATTCGTCCGAGTTATATTGGCTTTCGGTGAATTCCACAGTACACCCCGCAAGCGACAGGCACAGCAGAGCGGTGACAATAAGTACAAGTATCTTTTTCATATTATATGCCCCTTTCGATACAATTTAACTATATTATACTCAATGAAACTACTTTTGTCAAGGAGAAGTTCCCCCTATCCCCCCTGCCCCCCTTCCCCCTTGGGGGAAGAGGGGGAAAAGGAGCGGGGGCTACGCCCCCTGCACCCGATTTTGTCAAGGAGAAGTTTCCCCTATCCCCCCTGCCCCCTTCCCCCTTGGGGGAAGGGGGGAGAAAAGGAGCGGGGGGCTACGCCCCCTGCACCCGTTTTGGGGGCAAGGTCTGTCGGTCAACCCCTCTGTCACTTTGTGACACCTCCCCCACAGGGGGAGATCTCCCCGCCCCCCAAGGCTGCCGCCCCGCCCCCCAAGGCTGCCGCCCCGCCCCCCAAGGCTTCCGCGCCACTCCCCAAGGCTGCCGCGCCACTCCCCCAGGGCTGCCGCCCCGCCCCCCAAGGCTTCCGCGCCACTCCCAAGGTCTGCCGCCCCGCCCCCCAAGGCTGCCGCGCCGCCCCCCAAGGCTGCCGCCCCGCCCCCCAAGGCTGCCGCGCCGCCCCCCAAGGCTGCCGCGCCGCCCCCCAAGG
>JBJESC010000333.1:0-8483 GCA_051882615.1 Oscillospiraceae bacterium | reverse complement strand
GATGAAGCGGCGTTCAGAGTTTCCGCAGTTATCGTTGGGGCGCTCTACGTCCTCGCGGCGGTAACAAGGCTTGCGTGGTTCAACATCACAACGGAGCAGAACAAGGGGTTCTATCAGGGAATGCCCGTCACCTACTCCGCGCTGATTATCGCGTGTATCTATCCCCTTTCCTACCTTATTGACGCGCGAATAATGGCGGCTGTTTACATCGGGGTATACCTTGTTATGGCGGGGCTGTTCGTGCTGAACTTCAAGGTGAAGAAGCCGCGGCTTCCCGCGTATATTGCGTTCAGTATCCTTGCGCTTGCGGTGACTGCGCTGATTGCGCTGCATTGGTGCGGGGTGATTGTATGACCGTATTCGACAGAAAGAGCGGAAAACCGATTACGGAGGACGAGCCGCTGTCGGAAGTGCTGGACTTCCTCTACGGTACGACAATGGGACGTGCGCTTCTGAAAATCGCGGTTTCTCCGTGTTTCAGCGAGCTTGCGGCGGCATATCGAAACAGTCCGCTCTCCCGAAAGGACATTGAGCCGTTCTGCGAAAAGCACGGGATTACCCTTGAAAACGGCGCGAAGTTTCTTAATTTCAACGAGTTTTTCACAAGAAATAAAGCGATTTCCGTATCGTTAAAGCCGCTTGAAGTCCCCGCAATTGCTGACAGCAGGCTGTCGGTTTTCCCGATTGACGAAAATCTTCGGCTGCGGATAAAACGCTCGGAATACTCGGTTTCGGAGATACTGAAAAGCCGCTCCCTCGCCGAAAAATATGCGGGAGGAATGTGCTTCGTGTTCAGGCTGTCGCTTACGGACTGCCACAGGTATCTCTTCCCCGATGACGGAGTACTGATGAAGCATTGGAAAATCCGCGGAGTGCTGCACACCGTCCGCGCAATCTCCGAGGAATACCGCGTGTTCTCGCGCAACAGCCGCGAGGTTTCCGTACTTAAGACGCGGCATTTCGGTACGGTAACGCAGATTGAGGTGGGCGCAATGCTCACGGGGAAAATCCGAAACCACAACCTAACGCGCTTTAAAAAAGGGCAGGAAAAGGGATATTTTGAATACGGCGGCTCAACCGTTATTCTGCTGTTTCCGAGGCTTGAAAACGGCTGTATACAGCCCGATTACGATATTCTCCAAAACAGCGAAAACGGCATTGAAACGCTTGTGGAAGCGGGAGAAAGGATTGCCGAATTCCGCGTTTTTGAAACTACACAAAGAGGTGATTTGAATGATAGCCGCGCTTAAACGACTGCACATCTATTTCAAGGAGATGTACCCGATTATCCCGCGCCTGCTGCTGGGCGGGCTGGTCTTCGGAGAGATATACTTCATCGTTCTGCTAAACCACGGCGTTACGGAGTTCAACATCGGACCTGCGGAGTTCGTGTGCGCGTTTACGGTGTTCAGCTTCCTGTGCTGGCTGCGTATCGCGGACGATTTCAAGGACTACGAGCTGGACTGTCGGCTGTTCAAGGAGCGTCCGCTCCCCTCGGGACGGGTTACCAAAAAGGATTTGGGAATTTTCGTCGGTATTCTCATCGCGGTGACGTTGGTTCTCAACTTCATCTTTATGAACAACTTCATCTTCTGCGTTATTCTGTATACCTACGGCTCGCTTATGGCACTGTGGTTCTTTCAAAAGCACAAAATTCAGAAGTCGCTTGTCCGTGCGCTGGTTACGCACAATCCCGTGCAGATTTTCATTAACGTATACATAATCTCGTTCGCAATTATCAAGTATGATTTGCCGATTTTCGATTTGACAAACATTCTCGCAGTATTCACGCTCTACTTCCCCGCGCTTATCTGGGAGGTTTCGCGTAAAATCCGCGCACCATCGCAGGAGACGGAATACGTCACCTACTCCAAGCTGTTCGGCTACAAGAAAGCCTGCAACTTCGTCATTTTCGTAACCCTGCTGGATATTTGCACGAACTTTGTTCTCGTGTGGAATCTGAACATCTATGCAGTAATAGCGCTTGCAATCAACGTTGCGTGGATTGTGTGGGAGATAATCCGCTACAAGAAAAATCCCGAACGCTTCAAGCTCGTCACGAAAATCGAAACCTACACCTACATTCAGGAAAGCATAATGATTTTAACCGTTGTACTGTTCCTGATATTCGGGAAATTCGGATTTCCCGCACTCTCCTGACACAGAGGCGATGATATGTCGAAAGCAGCAAATCTGAAAATTCTCAAAGAACACGGAATAAACGTTCCGCCGTTTATCGTGCTGAATAAAGGCGAAACCGCAAATCTTGATTTCAGCGGCTGCGAGAGGTTCGCAGTGCGCTCGTCCTGCAACGCGGAGGACGGCAATGAAGCCGCGTTTGCGGGACAGTTTGAAACGCTTCTTAATGTCGAGCGCGAGGACGTTCCCTCTGCCGTGGAACTCGTTCGGGAAAGCTTCTCGTCCGAGAGCGCTAAACAATACGCACAGCAAAAACACGCGGCGCTTTCCCCCTCGGAGGGCGCGGTAATCGTGCAGGAGATGATAAACGCGGACTGCTCGGGAGTAATGTTCACCGCAAACCCGCTCGGTCTGCTCAACGAAATTGTAATTACCGTGGGGTACGGGCTTGGAGAGAACGTTGTCGCGGACAAAATCCGCACCACCTCCTACTACTACAACCGCGACGACAAGCAGTATTTCTATACCGCGGACGAGGACACACCACTGCTCTCGGAGAAAACGCTCTCGGAGCTTGTGAAAAACGCGCTTAAAATCCGCAGCATCTTCAAGCGCGAGATGGATATTGAATTCGCCGTATGCGGGGATACGCTGTATATTCTCCAAGCGCGTCCTATTACCACTCTGCGCGGCAAGGGGAAGATAATCCTCGACAACAGCAACATAGCCGAGAGCTACCCTGCGCGGACTATGCCGATGACTCAGGACTTCGCCCGCGAGGTATACTACCGCATTTTCAGAAGCCTGTTTCTGCGCGTTACGGGAGACAAAAAGCTCACCGAGTCCATATCGGCTAATCTTAAAAATATGGTTGCCGCCGCGGACGGAAGCCTGTATTACTGCATTGAAAACTGGTATGCGCTGCTGAAGCTGCTTCCATTCTCCAAAAAGATAATCTCCGTGTGGCAGAATATGCTGGGCGTGGAGAACAAAGCAATTCCCGATACGCAGGTAAGCGCGTCCGCATGGACAAAGCTGAAAATCGCCGTTCGATTTGCATACTATCTCGCGGTAAATCCCCGTGAGATGGAGAAGCTGAACAGGTGGTTTGAGGCGAAATATCCCGATTTCCGCGCACAGGTGGAAAGGGCGCAGGATATTGACAGCCTGCTGCGCGTTTATCACCGTCTGATTGAGGGAATAACCGCTCGGTGGGACGTTACCCTCATCAACGATATGTACGCATTCCTCTTTACGGCGCTTGCGGGAAAGAAGAACAAGGAGAGCCTTGCAAATATCCGCAATCTTGAGAGTATGCGCCCCGTGCTGGAGCTGAAACGCCTTGCCAAAGCGAAAGGCAGTCCCGAATTTGAAACGCTGAAAGCGAAATATATCGAGGAATACGGCGACCGCTGTTTGGGAGAACTGAAGCTTGAAACCCGCACCTACCGCACCAATCCCGAACTCCTTGACGCGAGAATAAACTCCGAGCCCGCCGAATACGGCGTGGAGCGCAATACCCCCCGAAAGACGAAAGACAGCTATTTCGTCAAGTGTGCGAAGCTGGGTATTTCCTACCGTGAGAGCTCGCGGCTTCACCGAAGCCGTATGTTCGGTCTGGCGCGAAAAATTATGCTGAAAATCGGGGAAATCCTCGTGACCGAAGGTTACCTCGCGGACAAGTCGGACGTGTTCTGTCTGCGCGAGAAGGAACTGCTCAAGCCGCGCGACTTTAAGGAAACCGTAATCCGCAGAAAGCAGGAGCACGAGAACTTCAAGAAAATCCCCGTGTTCGGGCGGCTGGTTTTCGAGAACGAAATCTTCAACCACAGCTCGCTATGTGCGCGGAGCAGCGTTCTCAGCGACGAGTCGGAGCTGTCGGGAGTTCCCGCTTCGGCAGGAGCGGGCGGAATAGTCGAGGGAGAGGCTCTCGTAATACAAGAGCCGAGCGCAAACCTTGACGCTCGTGGGAAGATAATCGTCACCACCAGCACCGACCCGGGTTGGGTGTTTTTAATCAAGGACGCGCTGGGAATAGTCGCGGAGAAAGGCTCTCTGCTCTCGCATACAGCGATTATCACCCGCGAACTCGGCAAGCCCTCTATCGTAAACGTCCCCCATGCCGCGCGAAAAATCCGCAGCGGAGATATTCTTTCAATGGACGCGTCAACAGGAATAATCAAAATAATCGGCAGGAGGAAAACGGATTGAAATACGCTCTTGCAAACCCCGAAGAACAAGGCTTTGAGAAGCGTTTTCTTGCGCTCCCGAAGCTGTTGTACGGCAAATTTGACCTCACGCAGAACGATGATACGGAACGGAAAATTCTGCGCGGAACTCACCCGCTGAGCGGGGATTTTGAGGTTGTCCCGTTTCTGCTTACGGACGAAAAAGGAAACCCCGCTGCGCGGTGCGTTCTCACATATTACCCCGAAAGCGATGAGGCGTATCTGGGATTTTTCGAGTGTATCAGCGACTTCTCCGCGTGTGAAATGCTGCTTAACGCGGCTTGCGAACGCGCGAAAAGCGATGGGAAATCGGTAATCACGGGACCCGTGGACGCTTCGTTCTGGATAAAATACCGCTTCAAGACGGACTTCTTCGACAAGCCGCCCTACGCTCTTGAACCGTACAACAAGGACTACTACCCCGAATTCTGGGAGCGGTGCGGGTTTTCCGTCTGTCAGGGCTATTTCTCCAATCAGCTGCGAATGCCGACCGCGGACGACCACGACGCAAAGTGCCAAAAGCGCTTTGACGCGATGACCAAACGTGGCTACACAATCGAAAATCCCACCTCCGCGAACTTTGACGAGAAGCTGCGCGAGGTGTTTGAGCTGCTGTCGAAGCTGTATTCGAGCTTCCCCTGTTACAGCGAGATTTCGTGGGAGAAGTTCTTCGGAATGTACCGTTCCATTAAGAGCGTTCTCAACTTCGATATGGCTAAGCTCGTCTACAAGGACGAAAGACTTGTCGGGTTTTCAATCAGCGTTCCGAATTTCGGAAACGCCGCCTGCGGGAAGCTCACTCTCCCCAAGCTGGCGCGAATTCTCAAGGCGAAGAACAAGCCCACTGAATTTATCCTGATTTATATGGGCGTGGACAGCGGACACTTAGGGCTTGGCAGTATGATTGCCGAGGCGGTAAAGCAGTCGCTTGAGGAGAAACATTGCTCCGCGATTAACGCGCTTATTCTTGACGGAAAGGTGACGGGCGAGAGCTACTACAACTCCTCGCTCACCACCGAGAAATACCATTATGCGCTTTACCAAAAGACATTATAAAAACAGGGCGACTCCAATAGGAATCGCCCCGTTTTTTAATCGGAGACTATAACATCATACTCCTTCAGCCACTTGTCAATCTGGAGGAAGTATGCGTAAATCTGCGGAACGGTCATAAGCTGTCCGTACCAGTTCTTCTTGAACGAAGCGCCGTCCGTGTCGAGCATCTCGCGCAGCGCGTCCGCGTTCACCAGCTCGGTTACACGGCAGTTATCGCTGCGCATAAGCTGTTTCAAGCTCACGGAAAGAAGATGCAGATAGTTCGGGTTGTGAGTTTTGGGGTACGGCGACTTCTTCCGCCACAGAACGTCCTCGGGAAGAACTCCTGTCATCGCATAACGTACAAGCCCCTTTTCGCGGTTGTTGTAGTCGCGGAAGCTCTGCGGGATATTATACGCATACTCCACCAGCCGATAGTCGCAGAACGGAACGCGGACCTCCAGCCCGTGAGCCATACTCATACGGTCCTTTCGGTCACGCAGCGATACAAAAGTAAAACTGCTACACAGCGTATTCTACCTCAATCGGCGTCTTGCTGTCGAACACCGTCACACGCTTTATCAACAGCTTGGCAATCGCCTTTTTGTCCTCGAAATCAAGGTTCTTCCAATCCTCCAGCAGCGGCAGAATTGCAGCCTCGTCAATCACATTTGCTTTTGCAACAGAAAGCTTCGTAAGCTTTCCGTCAATGTCCTTGATTTGCTGCTCAATGTTGAAAATCTTCTCATTCAGCCTTTGCTGTAACAGCTGATTCGTGGCAATCGCAAAGCTGTTTACGATGTTATCAACCTCCTCTTCCAGCTTAACCTTCTGAGCCTTCAGCTTGTTAATCTCACCCAGATTTATCTCGTTGCAGTGCTCTGTCTTATACTTCAGATTTTTTGCATAAGCAATCATCTGCTGCTCGACAGCCTGCTCAATGTCGTCAAAGGTCAAACCGCCCTTGCTCTCTTGACAAATGTGGTGCTTTCTGCCTCCGCAGTAAACGTATCGCTTGCCGTTTGGCTGTCCGTTTACAACATTCGCCGCATATCCGCAGTACCCGCATTTTACTATCCCCGAAAGCCAGCTGTGAGTTCCGCTCCCGCTGTTTTTCAAGGCTTTGTTCTCGCTGAGGCGATATTGTACCCGCAGCCAATCATCGGCAGAAATCAACCCCTCGTGGCGGTTAAGCTGAATATGTTCTCCCGCCAAATCGCGGAATTTGCTCTTGGTTTTGCCCTGCCGCCTGCCGTAAATCGTCATCCCGTGCAAACCGTCGAACTCCTCGACACTGTTATGTAAAACCGCTCCCGCACCCTTGTAATACGCGTAAACATCGGCATTTGCTCGCACATAAACGGGATTTGCCAAAATGCGGGAAATGCGGACGTTATTGAACTTGATTTCGTGCTTTATCTCGCAATCCGAAGAATTTAGCTTGGAAACAATCGTTCCGATAGAATCGCCGCTCAGATAACTGCGGTAAATGTACCGTATCAACGGACTTGTGGCTGTATCTTCAAATAGCTTGCTTGTCTTCTTACCGTCAATTTCATCCTCGACTTTAACATACCCAAGCGGCGCCCTTCCCGCCATAAAGAAGCCCTTTTCGGCACGGCTGTAAAAGTTGTCGGTAACGCGTTTCTGGATAGTTTCGCGTTCAAGCTGTGCAAAGGTCAGAATTATTCTGAGCGTAGCTTCGCCCGTGATGCTTGTAGTATCGAAATTTTCGGTTGCGGAAATAAAGTCAACATTATGCCGTTTCAGTTCGCGGTAAGTAAGCTCAAAATCGAGAACGGAACGGCTTATTCGGTCAATCTTATAAACGATAACCTTGTCTATTCTGCCCGCCTCAACGTCAGCCATCAGCCGCCGAAAATCGGGCCTGTTGGTGTCCTTGCCGCTGAAGCCCTTATCGCTGTATATCTGAACGCTGTCTTTTTCGTTATCTTTAAGATTCTTCCGACACTGCTCTTCCTGAGTTTCGATACTGATACTATCCTTCTTATCCACGGACTGCCTGCAGTAGATAGCTACCATTTTGTAATCACCCTCGCTTTCGTTTTTCCGGTATGCCTGTTAGTTCAACATATAACCAAGGTAAAAAAGCGGGATGTACAAAAGTACACCCCACCTTAATTCATGCACTCTTCTTATTCTTCAACTTCTTCTTTGCGTCAACACGTTTTGCGATTTTGAGCATCTCGTCTGTTATGTAGTTCATTTTCTTTTTCCGCTCCGTCTCGCTAATGTTGGGCGTATGTACTACTACTTTCATTATTATCACCTCAAAAATAGTATATAACTATGGCAAGCCCAATATTTCCACCTATTTGGAAATATTGTAAAGGGTACTTCTCTGCATGATTTTTACCTCCTTTCGCAAGGAGAATATATAATCAGAGAAGTAAAATATGCGAGGAATTATCTTGAAATACTACGTCCTCTCATTTTTTCACGTTTACGTTCTTTTTCCTTGCGTTTCTCTTGATTTCTCTTGGAAATCTCACGCTTAATATCACCGTTAGGAGTGCGCTCCCCACGTTTTTCCTTCTGCCAATCAATTCTTGATAAGTGAATTGTCGGTTCAATGTCGGCATTCCTTTGGATCTCATAGCTTTCACAGCATACCCTCTCCGGTCGTTTGCTGCGCTCGTAAGCACGGTTCAGCACCAATTCCCATTTCTTGCGCCAGATGCCCACGCACTCCCGCTTGTCAAATTCACGGGCTTTCTTCTTACTAAAGCCCTCTTTGTTAACGGTTCTTGTGGATGCTATAATATGAACATGGGGATTGTTTCGAGAAGGGTCTGTTTCATTTCTACCTTCATGGATTGCTGCAGCAGCACAAATACCGCGTGCTGTGAAGCATTCCTCAATAAATTCTGATACTATTTTCTCCAATTCGTCATAGGGAAGCTCGTTGGGCAGAGAGCAAATAAATTCTCTGCCGGTACGAGCATCATATCTCTTTTCGGATTTCTCAATCTCATCGCAAAGTCGCTGCAGGTCACAATAATCCGGCGGAGCATTTGCCGGAAGAAAAACCCTTGTAGAGAGAACATCATTTCTCTTCCT
>JBJESC010000332.1:0-2177 GCA_051882615.1 Oscillospiraceae bacterium | reverse complement strand
ACTTCTGGATACCCGAGGACAATCTGACCTTGCGCGTAAACCGCGACCACGTTCCTTATGATGTGTGGGAGCGACAAGGTTACTTGCAGACTACCGAGGGAAATGTGGTTCATTACGGTTTTATAGAAAAATTCATCGAACGGCTCGGAGAGCGTTTCAATATCCGTGAGATTGCGTTCGACCGCTGGGGCGCAGTTCAGATGGTGCAGAACCTTGAGGGCATGGGTTTTACGGTAGTGCCTTTCGGACAGGGTTTCAAGGATATGTCACCTCCCACAAAGGAACTGATGAAACTGGTGCTTGAACAGAAGATAGCCCACGGCGGTCACCCGGTTCTGCGGTGGAATATGGATAACATCTATATCCGAACCGACCCTGCCGGCAACATCAAGGCAGACAAGGAGAAGTCCACAGAGAAGATTGACGGAGCGGTTGCTACTATCATGGCTCTTGACCGTGCTATCCGATGTGGGAATGACGGCGGGGCGAGTGTGTATGACGAAAGAGGACTGCTATTTTTGTAAAAAATGCTTTCAAATGTATTGCATTTTGCAAGCGAATGTGGTATAATAATAAAAAATAAAGGCACATTTGATATTTGGAGGTGTTCATTATGGCTAGAACCGCAAATGTATTTGTCCGTGTCGAACCGGATATAAAAGAGCAGGCTGAACAGATTCTTGATTGCCTTGGTATTCCCATGTCCAACGCAGTAAGTATGTTTTTAAGACAGGTCGTACTTCAGAAAGGCATCCCGTTTGATGTTAAGCTGCCCGTTGACGATAGTATCCTTATGATGGACTCTCTTTCCAGAGAACAGCTTTATGCCGAGTTGGAAAAGAGCATGGAAGATATCAGGGCAGGCAGAGTACATTCAATAGACGAGGTCGAAGCAGAAATCCGCAGGGAGCTTGATAAATGAAATACCAAATCTTCTACACGGATTCTGCAAGACAGGATCTGAAAAACATTTACAGATATATTTCTGATAGCCTTGTCGAGCCGGAAATTGCCACAAAACTAACGGAAAAAATAATGAAAGCGATTCGTACTCTTGATGAAATGCCGCAGCGGTATCGGCTGTTCGATGAAGAACCGTGGCGCAGCCGTGGATTGAGAATTCTTCCGGTAAACAATTATCTGATTTTTTATCTTTCAGATGAGGAAAAGGCAGTGGTCACAATTCTCCGCATTATTTACGGCGGCAGGGATATCAGTAAGCAGCTTTCTGAAACACAGTATTGATACATAACATCACAGCATCTGTCAGCAATGGCAGGTGCATTTCTTTTGCCATTTCTACGAAAGGACTGATTACAATGAAGATTTTCAGCGGTTTATTTCATTCAAGGGATAAGCCCAAAAACAGCACAGTGGGCAGTGCCTACCGTTTCTTCACGGGCAGATCTACTGCCGGAAAAACCGTCACGGAGCGTTCTGCAATGCAGATGACTGCGGTGTATTCCTGCGTTCGTGTGCTGTCGGAAGCGGTAGCGGGATTGCCACTCCATTTATATAAGTACACCCAAAACGGCGGTAAGGAGAAATCAATCGACCACCCGCTGTATTTCCTGTTGCACGATGAGCCGAACCCCGAAATGACCTCGTTCGTTTTCCGAGAAACGCTTATGACGCACCTACTCCTGTGGGGCAATGCCTACGCGCAGATTATACGCAACGGCAAAGGCGAAGTTGTGGCTCTCTACCCGCTTATGCCGAACAAAATGACCGTTGACCGTGACGAGCACGGGCGGCTGTACTACAAATACTACCGTGGGAATGATGAAGCAATCCGCAGTAAGGAGTACATTCTTTCCCCGTATGATGTTCTGCATATTCCGGGGCTTGGGTTCGACGGGCTTGTTGGCTACTCGCCGATTGCTATGGCGAAGAACGCTATCGGGCTTGCCATGGCGACCGAGGAGTACGGTGCAAAATTCTTCGCAAACGGCGCTGCTCCGAGCGGTGTTCTTGAACACCCCGGAACGTTGAAGAACCCCGATAAAGTCCGCGAAAGCTGGAATGCAACTTTCGGCGGTTCTCACAACGCAAACAAGGTCGCTGTGCTTGAGGAAGGAATGAAATATTCTCCCATAAGTATTTCCCCCGAACAGGCGCAGTTCCTTGAAACTCGAAAGTTTCAGATAAATGAGATAGCTCGAATTTTCAGAGTACCG
>JBJESC010000331.1:0-8541 GCA_051882615.1 Oscillospiraceae bacterium | reverse complement strand
GATTTTTATCCTCTGGTGTCTGTCGGCGTGGATAACGGCACTTTCCTCACTGTTGGAGAGAGCACTACGCTGTTGGCTGACCTGCCGTGGGAACTGCCTTTTACGCTCGAAGCAAGTTCTGCCGATACATCGATAGCGAATGTGGACGAGAACGGAGTCATAACCGGCGTCACCCCCGGTGAGACCTCAATCATCGGTACGCTGACTGTCGAGAACGGTGTTAAGGAGTTCGAGATAATTATTAACGTGCTTGACGAAGAAGAAACCGAAGCAGGATAATATCTTGGCGCTGATTTTCCAAAATGTGCGAACCGCAAAACTTTTGACGACTGTAAACCTCTCAAAAGGACACACCCCACAAAGCAGCCATATACAACAAAGAGCGTTACCGCCGAAAAGCAGTAACGCTCGCTTTTTCTTGAGCTCTATCATTGAATATAAGCTGCATTATTGCCCAAGGCTTGCTTTAGCAGATAAAGGAAATAATGCAAATCTGCATATTGAAAAAAATATAATTCGAAATTTTCGTTAAGTATCACAACAAAACAATGCGATTTTGCACAACAAAATTTTCGACAATTATGTTATAATAAGATTATAATTTTACGCGAAAGCGAAAGGAGTATACATATGAAAAAGAAAGTCTTTTCTGCGGTTTTAGCAGCCGTTATATTGCTGTCTGGGTGCAGCAGCTCCGTTGAAACGTCCGGCGGAGCGTCAAACGAGTCTGTCACTTCAACCGAAACGAAAACAACCTCGAACGAAACAAGTTCGTCAACAAGCTCAAGTTCGGCTAGTTCAAGTACGTCTAGCTCAAGCACGGAGAGTTCAAGTACATCAAGCTCAAGCACGGAAAGTTCAAGTACATCAAGCTCAAGCACGGAGAGTTCAAGTACATCAAGCTCAAGCGAGGAAAACAAACCCGAGCCCGAAAAGTCCATGTTTGCTTCAAACACTATGCCGGAAGATTACTCCACCGAGCCTGTTGCGTTTCATTCGACCATCGACGAGTTTGACAAGGAATTTAAGGAAATCCCCCTTACAGATGAAGATCCGGAGTATTACAAGGGTCATGGAATTGCCTTGCGTCGGCTTGAAATTGACGGTACACAGCTTTACGAAGCCCGTCCGAACGACGGCAAGGTAAAGCCGCTTCTTATCCAAATGCACGGCGGCGGCGACCACAAAATTTGGGAAGTTGCGGTGGATTACGCCGTTGCAAGCGGTTTTTGCGTGGTATCTATCGATGAAGCAGGCGCAGGCGACTCGCAGGACGGTCCGCTTCAAGCACCCGCCGCATATATGGAGACAGTTAAGGATATTGATTCGATAATTGAATATTACAACACTCGTTCCGATGTTGACGCTTCCAATTTTGGGCTTACGGGTTACTCTATGGGCGGCACTCTTTCGTTTTATTATGTGGTTTACGGTAAATATAAACCGACGGCAATTTGTCCGTGCAACCCTTCCGTTGATCTTACGGGCGAAGGTCCTGCTTGGGATTGCTTCAACAAGGGCGTAAACGGGCAGACACCAATTTGGACGGAAGAACAAATTTGGACGTTCACCAAGGCGACCGCTCCGAAAAATCACCCCGAGATGTTCACGGACATTTGGATGTACATCTGCGTCGGAGCCGAAGATGACGTACACTCTCCCACAAACGTTGAGAAATTTGTGAACTCCGTCAAAGCGCTCGGCAGCAATAAGATTGTGTTCCGGTGTTACGAGGGTGTTGGTCACGAAACTCCCCGTAGCTGGGAGCAAAACGAACAGCAGTTCTATGAAAAAATGCGGAATTCCTGATGAGTTCAAATTAACAGCGAACATAATTGATTTTGGAGGAAACGAAAATGTACTGTTCAAAATGCGGAAAAGAAAATGGTAATTCGGCGTTTTGCAGGTTTTGCGGAGCAAAGCTCTCCGGCGGAGTTCAGCCGCAATATCACCCGCAGCCACAAATGCCGCAGGTGCAGATGAACGCTCAACCTGCAAAAAAGCCCACCGGCAAAAAAGTAATAAACCGTATTGCGATGATAGTATCCATAACGGCGGCTGCGGTGGTGATAGCTTTACCGATTATTGCGCTTAGCAACTCCCCAATCTACGAAAACCTGGTCAACAACAGCGGCACCGCAAGCGTTCATACAAGTACCGCTGTCAATTCAAGCGACTATAACGGCGATCGGACAAACAGCGTAAACACAGGCGTCAATGTAGGCGAAAACACTACAAACAGTACAGTAACAGTCACGCAGCCCGAAACGCCGAAAGAAACCTACACCTCGTCCAAGACGGGCAGCACGTTCACCGTACCTGATAAAGGGAATGCGAACATTTTGTGCAATAACACGAAGGAAATGACCGTGCCCGCCGAAAACGCAAAACATACGATTACCCAATCTATCAAGTATGACAACACTTTCTATGTGTACGTTGACGGTCTTACGTCCGGCTCGGATTGTTTCCTGAAATTTGATTTGCAATCGCAGAACGGCTGGGGGAAAGGCACAACATACAGCCTCTCGGATATGAAAGAACAATATGTCAATGATATAATGCAGCAAGGGTTCTATACCAGCAAGGGCTACAATTATTCTTTCTCATGGGAAAAATACGGAAATGTATTTAAAGACGCGCAGTTTAAGATAATCGACTATACCAAGTCAACGGGCGAGATGAAGTGGTATTTCTATGTGAAGATGAGCGGCGGCGGTACTGATTGCATTGTCGAGGGCGTGGCTCATACTGTTCTCGGCGAAAATCCAAGCTCGTCTTCGGGAGACAGCTCCGGCGGCAGCTCGAGCAGCGGTTCAAGCGGCGGTTTGGCTAAACCCGGTGAACACAAATGCGGCGTATGCCAAGGAAAAGGCAAGGTAAAATGCACCAACTGCGATAACGGCTTTCAGCAATGCCCGACCTGTCACGGCGCGAAAACCTATTACTCTTACGCGCAGAAAAGAGATGTGGTTTGTTCGAGATGCAACGGCGGCGGAACTATCAAATGCACCAGGTCGGACTGCGTCGGCGGCTATAAGAAATGCACGAGCTGCGGCGGCGATGGTTACACTTGATTTTGGAGGAAACGAGTTCTTTTTGCAAATGTTCTCGGATTGAGAAAAACTAAATGAAACAGCCGCCCTCGAGCGTAAACTTCAAGGGCGGCTAGGTTTTTATTTCGTGTTTTCCCAGATAAAATCCACGGCGGTTTCGTAGCTCATTTTGTGTTTTATGGCGTAAAACACTTTCGCGTCGAACATATTTTTTACATACAGCGAGGACCTTCCGGCAATGTTCAGCATACGCTGAAAATCCTCGACGGACAACCCCAGCAGCAACCCTATTCGGATAAGACATTCCCTTGTCGGAATGCGCGTGCCGTTCAATACCTGATAGCCGTAATTGCGATCCATATCAAGCGCCGAAATCAATTCCGCCCGTGAAATCCCCGCGCGTTCCATACAAGCGGTTAAAAAATCCTCCAGCTCGGGGCAAAGGTTTTCCTTGATAAGTTCCTTGTCGAATTTCTCATCTCGTTCGAGCTTTTTTTCGATATCCGATGTAAGCATATTTTCTCCTTACGCGTTCTCGATAACAACGCTTTTTATTATCATATTGTCCCCCGTAAATCCAAGACCGCCGCAGATTTTACCGACGATATTTTTGGGAAGAATAACAGAACATTCCGTGCAGTCAAATGCGGGAAAAATGCCGAGGTTGTACGCTCTCGAGATAAGCGGAGAGCCGTTTTCATCGTAGGTCTGAACCGTTTCCGCAAACTCAAAGAAGTGATTATCCAAGCTGCCGAGAGTTTGCATATACAGCATCTGGTATTGATTGTCCTCTTTGGGCAATTTCGGAGAATACTCAATTTGAAACGTTAATTTTATGTCGCCGTCGAAGCAGTCGAACGCGGAAACCGGAATATAGTTTGTCATATTCCCGCCCCAACCGGTGACACAGTACTGTTCGAGTTCCGCAGATACTGTTGCTCTGCCGCCGTTTCCTGTGGAAACAGCATAATTCGCCGTGCTGTTTTCGGGAAGTTCGCCGTTTTGCAGTTCAAATCCGCTGTACTCTCCGTCCACTGCTTCAAGAGTTATGGACTTTATCGCAACGTGGTACGTTTCAAAGCCGAAGCCGCCGTCAAGCTTTTCTATTCCTTCGCTCGTCAGCACAAATGAGAATTGCCGCGCGTCCTTTTCTATCTCCACAGCACCCGAAACATCAGCGGCGCGCTGTTCGCCGAATGCGGCGCAAACGCTTATCAAATTTGCGCTGCCGCTGTCAACGGGGTAAATGAGATAAACCTCAGGGAAGTTGACGAAATCTTCCACGGTCTGAATATCCAGCGTAATTTTCACATCGCCGCCGAAGCTTTTTAAGATATTTTTGGATATTTTGCCGACATACTGACTGCTGAAATTCCCCTCAAAGTCGCCGAACTGCATAGTATATGGCAAAGCGGGCGTTTTCGAGGATTCTTCCTGCTGCGCTTGGGAGCTTGTTGTCGAGGATTGTTCCTGCTGCGTACGGGAACTTTCGATGCGCGGTTTATTCAAGATAATCACGGGAGTTAAAGCCGCGCCGCAAAGCAAAACGCCCGCACACAGTCCGCTCAAAAAATATCGCGTTTTTGCGGGACGGATTTCTTTGGTGATTTTAAGCGCGTTTTGCGGGGAAAATTCCTCGCTCGACAAAGAAAAGCCTTCGCCGCGTATTTTCGTATCGGACAGCGCGTTCAGAAAATCCGCGGCGCTCTCGAAACGCTCCGCAGAATTTATCGCCGCCGCCTTTTCAACAATGCTCCTGAAATTCGCGGTCACAGCCCACAGGCTTTCGGAAAAATCACGGTCGTTTTCCATTCGCGCGAAAACGCCTTTCGGTTTTTTGCCGGTAAGCGCGTAAAACAACGTCATTCCAAGCGCATAAATATCTGCTTTTGCGGTAAGCTCCGCACCGTCGGAGTATTGCTCCACAGGAGTAAATCCCGTTTTCATCATCACGGTGAGGGACGTTTCCTCGGACGGTTTTCGCGCCGCGCCGAAATCAAGCAGCTTAACCTTACCGTCCGAGCACAGCATTATATTATCGGGCGCAATGTCACGGTGAAGCAGTCCCGCGCTATGTATCGCGACGAGTGCCGAAGCAAGCTTTTCAGCAAGAAAAACGCACTGTTCAACGCTCGCCGCACCGTGATTTTCGATGTATTTTTCAAGCGTTATCCCCGAAAGAAATTCCATAACGCAATACGCCGTACCGTTTTCACAAAAGCACTCGAAAACGTTGACGATATTTGGGTTGCCGTTAAATCGTGAAACTCGTTCCGTCTCCTCGGAAAAGTGCTTCAGACCGTTGTTGTACACACTGCTCTTTTTCTCACTAATCGGCTTGACCGTGAGCGTTTTACGCTCTCTGACGGCGATATTCGGAGGAAAGTATTCTTTTATTGCGAGTGTCTTGTCACTTTTTATGTCAAGAGCAAGGTAAGTTTTTCCAAAGCCGCCGCACCCGATAACGCCCCCGACAATATACTTTTCTGCGAGTTTTGTTCCACGAGGAAGTGCTTCCGTGTCAGACGCAGATGTGTTTTTGTAATATCCGCAATTTGAACATGGCTCAGACTTTATTTCGCAAAAACAATTCGCACAACGCTTTTTTCCATTGATACGGGGCAAAACACTCACCTCCACACAAAAATCTATATATACATTATAGCACAGAATGGTGGAAAAATCAAGGCTTTTGAGATGGCTTGTTTCATTGTATAGACATAATGCGGACAAGGCTGCGTTGTTCCGTCCGGAAGCAGTTCTTTTTTGCCGAACATTTCAAGAGTTTTATTTTTGGGAGTTGCAGTGAACGCAAAATAGCTTGCATTCTTAACCATTTTTCTGCCCTCAATAATACTGTTGATTTTGTCTTCCAGCTCATCGTCATCATCATACACGTTTCCGGAAAGAACGATATTCATTTTTGCAGACAAGCTGCCATTCTGACTTGAATGTGCTTCGTCAATAAGAATTGCAAATGTGTTATTCTTGTACACATCCGATATATCTTTCAGAATATACTGAAATTTGTGTACTGTTGTAATGATGATTTTTCTGCCCTCGTCCAAGAGATTTTTCAAGTCTCCCGGACCGCTTGCCCATCCGACAGTTGAGGAAACCTGCATGAACTGCCTGATAGTATTCTTTATCTGCTTATCAAGGTTTACTCTATCCGTAACAACAATTACGGTATCGAACAGACTTTTAGAATTATCATTTTTGAGTGTAACCAGCTGATGAGCAAGCCAAGCTATTGAGTTTGACTTACCGGATCCTGTACTGTGCTGAATGAGATATCTGTGCCCAATGCCCTCGCGCTTAGCGTCATCAAGTAAGGATTTTACAAGAAAAAGCTGATGATAGCGTGGGAAAACCTGCTTGTACTTTACCACACCGGTATCTTCGTCCTTTTCGGAGATGACCTGTGCATAGTTTTCAATAATATCTGAAATCTGTTCCTTTGTGAGAATGTCTTTCCATAGATAATCGGTTTTAATGCCGTTAGGATTAACAGGATTACCCGCTCCGTCATTGTTGCCCTTGTTGAAAGGCAGAAACCACGATTTATCGCCTTTAATTTCGGTGCACATCTTAACTTCGTTGTCATCAACAGCAAAGTGAACGATGCAGCGCTTGAAGCTGAAAAGCGGTTCCGAGGGGCTGCGGTCACGCTTATACTGACTTACGGCATCATTGACATTCTGTTTTGTAAGCTGATTTTTCAGCTCAAACGTCATAATTGGCAGGCCATTAAGAAAAATGCAGAAATCAAGTGCCAGCAGCGGATTCTGTTTCGAGTAGTTCAGCTGCCTTGTTAGGCTGAAAATGTTCTTTGAGTAAAGCTCCGCAGCCGCAGCATTTCCGGCAGTTGGACGAACATAAAGCATATCCAGGTGGAGATGCTTATAGCGGATACCTTTCCGCAATATCTCAATCACCCCGTCACTTTTTAGTTTTTTGTCAAGCTGTTTGAAGAAGCGGTCTTTTTCAAGGTCGCTGTCAAGGATATGCAGCTCGTCAATTTTAGCCTTCTGAGTATCGTTCAGAAAGCGGAACAGCCTTTCTTCATCAAGAGCATATTCCTTGTTGTATGTGGAATTGTAGCCCTGTTCATACCCGTTTGAGTTTACAAGATATTCCACAATAAGTGTTTCAAAGCCGTTCTCGTTAAGATTGGTCGGCATATTTCTCCACCTCCATATCAGTCATTACGGTATCATCATCGGGGATATATTCCGGAATTTCTACATCACGCACATCAATCTGCCCTGTCACCACGTCGGAAATCAGACGGGTGCGGTATTCTTGGAGCAGTGCAATTTGTTTTTCAAAAATTGGAATAGCGTTATCTATTTTTTCGGTTTCTGTTTTGATGCATTCAGCGATTTCTTTTTGTTCGTCAAGTGGAACTAATGGAAGATCTATTTTCACAAAATTAGAGTATCTTAAATCTTGACCATCTCTTATAAAGTCAGATGTTCCTTGTAGCGCTTTAATATAGCTTTTAGACTTTAATAACCATTTAAAGTATGGTGGATAAACGTTTGCTTGCGGTAATAATACAACATAATGCCAAGTTACACAGCCTGAAATTGTGCTTCTCTCAATTCCACCTTGAAAACTTCTTAGGCTAATAACAAAATCATCAGGATTAACGTGTTTCCAATCTTCTAAACCTTGATTTGCGATAACAATACGTTTGTTTTCTTTCTTCATATATTCTTCTTGAAGAATTATTCCATATTTTTGACTTGCTGTTGCTGGGTAATCTGTAGAATGCTTCTTTTCTTTGCTTTCAAAAAACAATCTTTTGGCAGGAATTATATTCCAATGTTCCGGAATTTCGGGCAACCAATGTGTGCCGCTTTTTTTGAATTTGACATTCTTATCAATACCTTGAGTAGAATATTTATCAATAATGGTTTGCTTTCTCTCCTCCAGCAGCTCAATCTGCCGCCTATAACCCTTGATAAGCTTATTTATCCTTGAAGTCTGCCAATCAAGGTATCGGACGATCTGGTCTTGTTCGGAGCTTGGAGGAACGGGAATATATATGTTTTGCATAGTGTCCCATTTGGTTGTCCATAAATCCGATATTAATCCTTTACCGTTACGGTAGTATTCTTCAGAAAAATAGTGACTTCTCAGGAGATAGTGATAAAATCTGCTGTTAAGCTCTTTATGTGGTTTTAATACTGTTATTATAAGTGAGCAAGAGCCATCATAATCAGATATACCGCCGGCACCTTTTCTGTCTGAACGACTGTTTATTGCAAAATCGCCCTTACAAATAAGTTTGCGGTTATCACCATTATCTGTTTTTACCGCAGTATCAAGCTGTGGTACTATACCCATTTTTCCAACAGATAATGCCGGAAAGTCTTTATCAGATACTTTTGTATTTCGTTCTGAAAAGAGTTCTCTGATTTCCTCAACCCACATCGCGCCCTCGACGATCCACTGTCCGTCCTTCACCGCCTTCTTG
>JBJESC010000330.1:0-2191 GCA_051882615.1 Oscillospiraceae bacterium | reverse complement strand
ATTGTTTTTATAGGTGCTTCTCCGCATACTATAATCGGTTTTCCGCTTAATATATCCGTCAATTCACAGCCTGTGTCGCATAGTCCGCGAAGAGGTATTACATTGTCACCAAGTATAATTTTCACAGGGCAAATTATGTTTGTCCTCAGACGTTTATCCGAGAACAAACGCACTAATCTTACAACACAGTATGCAGCAACTGTAAATGCCGCTAAAGCTCCAAGCGGAATATTTACCGTGCATATACCGTTTCCGCAGAATATTCCGTTAGGAATAACAAATGTTTGCAATGCAAGCATCAGTCCCGCAAAAAGGAAATTAACTGCGAGGAAAAAGAGCGTGCTAACCGCAAAATCAACAGGCTTCTGCTTTCCCAAGATTACAAATGTGATAATCGAGCAAACAGCAGCTTTAATCAAGAAAACCACAGGGAATGGGAGCGGTGGACACAGAATAATAAGCGAGCAGACTGCTCCAACACCTGCTCCGAGAACACACCGCTTCCGCGAAATATCACGCCGCATAAACAATGCTGAGGCTCTGATAAGGAAATAATTTATGTATAGGTTCAAAATAACCAGAACATCTGCGTATATAACCACCGTATCACCCCATATTGGTTTTGTGGGACAATATCATTATATACCCCAAGGACAAAAAAATATGCCGAATTCGGTTGTCGAAAACGGCATATTGTGTTGTTTTATGAGATATTTGCAAAACTACTTAATCTCTGTTGAACTCGGCAAGGGTAAGCCCCTCATTTTTGTCAAGCGCCCACTTGATATTCCACTCCGAGGTGAAAATCAGGAGGTAGTTTCCGCGAACGTCCTGTATCAGCTTGGTATCGGATGTGAGAACAAGCTTTCTCAGCTCGTCCAGACCGCCTTCAAGTCGCTTTTCGTCGGTAATCCAGCGGATATACTCATAGGAGAGATCCTCACGGATAATATCAACGTTGTACTCGCTCTTGAGCCGATACTCCAGAACCTCGAATTGGAGTACTCCGACAACGCCTACGATTACTTCTTCAAAGCCTGTTTGCGGCTCGGAGAAAATCTGAATTGCACCTTCTTGTGAAATCTGGGTTGTGCCCTTGATGAACTGCTTTCTTTTAAGTGTATCCTTCTGGCGGATACGAGCGAAATGCTCGGGCGCGAATGTCGGAATACCTTCGAATTTAACTTTCTTGGACGGAGCGCAAACCGTATCGCCTATTGAGAATACGCCGGGGTCAAATACACCGATAATATCTCCCGCATAGGCTTCGGAGATAATCTCTCGGTCGTTAGCCATCATCTGCTGAGGCTGGGAAAGACGCATTGTGCGGTTCTGCTGAACGTGGAGAACTTCCATATCCTTGTCAAACTTACCGCTGCAAATTCGCATAAATGCAATACGGTCGCGGTGCGCCTTATTCATATTTGCCTGAATTTTAAAGATAAATGCGGAGAAATTATTATCGAACGGGTCAACAACTCCCGCTTCGGTAGTGCGTGCGAGTGGCGGGGGAGTCATTCTCAGGAAGTTTTCGAGGAACGGCTCAACTCCGAAATTCGTCAGCGCCGAACCAAAGAATACGGGCGACAGCTTACCGTTTGCAACAAGCTCCGCGTTGTATTCCTCGCTTGCACCGTCGAGAAGCTCAACGTCTTCTTTAAGCTGGCGGTAGTTGCTCTCGCCGATAAGGTCGGCAAGATTTTCGTCGTTAAGGTCAGCCTCGGTAGCGGCAACTTCTCTTGTTCCATAGTTCATTCCGTCATTCATCTCAAAGGAGATAATATGACGTTTTTCGCGGTCGTATACTCCCTTGAAGTCCTTTCCCGAACCGATGGGCCAGTTTACGGGGTATGTCTTTATTCCGAGTTCGTTCTCGATTTCTTCAAGCAAATCGAACGGATTGCGGGCTTCTCTGTCCATCTTGTTTATGAACGTGAAAATCGGAATATTACGCATAACGCAGACCTTGAACAACTTGCGGGTCTGGTTCTCAACTCCCTTTGCTGCGTCGATTACCATAACCGCAGAATCGGCAGCCATAAGCGTGCGGTAGGTGTCCTCGGAGAAGTCCTGGTGACCGGGCGTATCAAGAATGTTAATGCAAAAACCCTCGTAGTTGAACTGCATTACAGAGCTTGTAACAGAAATACCACGCTGTTTTTCAATCTCCATCCAGTCGGAAGTGGCGTGG
>JBJESC010000329.1:0-8575 GCA_051882615.1 Oscillospiraceae bacterium | reverse complement strand
AGGCTTTGTGCCTGCCAACAAGCCGTTGACGAAGCAGATGGGGCTTTATCGACAGCCTGAAGTGCGCGGAGTATATCCGCGCACTATTATTTTTCTTGACAATTAGCAAAGAATGGATTATAATTAAAATATGCAGTCAAAGGACGGTGAACAACTTGAAAGACGATAAAAAACCAAAAAAGTACAATAAACCTACTCACAGACTTAACGGAATAAGCGTTGTATACATAGGTTCAATCAGCGGTCTGATACTTACAATGGCAATCGTTCTGATTGTTTATCCAAAAATAAACAAAGATACCCCCGCAAATGTTTACAGCGGAAGTTCTAAAACGGAACCTTCTTCAAGCAAGGGGAAATATGAACAGACGGTTGATGAGTGGTTTTCAAACAATGTTCCCTCAAACACCCCTATCATATCCATTCCCTCGACATCGGATGGCAGCAGCCACGAGAGCACGTCTGCCACGACAGCTTCTGAAAGCAATCCCGAGAGCAGTTCAGCTCTGCAATCGTCATCTCATGGTGAGAGCTCACAGACGCAAAGCTCTCAGAACAGCTCGGCTTCCCTGTCAAGTTCATCAAGTCAGCCTGTTGAGATACCGGATACTCCCGTTCAGCCCTCAAATACAGACGAAGTTGTATATGATAAGGACGGAATAGTGATTGTCGGTACACGCGCATTTTCTCTTTACAGCGCGGGCACGGGAAATTGTGCGAACTACGCAAACGTCATAAACAAGTATAAGGAAGAGCTTCCGAACGTTAATGTGTACAGTCTGGTAATACCGACAGCGTGTGAGTTCTACTCTCCCGCCGAAATAGCCTCACGCAACTCAAGCCAGCTTGCTCACATCAACGCTATCTACCGCAACCTGAAAAACGTCACAGGAGTGGACGCATACAGCGAACTGAGAGCGCACACCGACGAGGCAATTTACCTACGAACCGACCACCATTGGGCGCCTCTCGGAGGCTACTACTCCGCGAAAGCGTTTGCCGAAGCCGCAGGCGTTCCATTTCTTCCGCTCTCGGATTACACGGAGAAAACAAACACCGGTTATGTTGGCACAATGTACGGATACACGAACAAGAACTCCATTCTTCTGAACAATCCCGAAAGCTTTGTTTATCATGTTCCCAAGACGGTAAACTACTCCACCACATATTACAACTACAAATTCAGCAACGGTTCGATTTCGGGAGCATACGCTCCTATGCAAGCCGCGTTCTTCCTCGATTACGGCAATAATTCCTCCGACAACTACTGCACATTTATGGGCGGTGATGCGAAGATTGTCCACGTCAAGACAGACACAAACAACGGCAGACGGCTTGCTATTTTCAAGGACAGCTTCGGAAACACTATTCCGGGATATTTGTTCGGCTCGTTTGAGGAAATCTATGTGCTGGATATACGCTATTTCTCCCACAACGCTATTGACTTTATGAAGGAAAAACAAATCACCGATTTGCTCTTCGCCAACAACACCACCGTCACCGCGAACGCTTCTATGACAAACAAAATAGATAAGCTGATTACACAGGCAGATATGGGATTTTAACACAAAAAGGAGCGGTTGATTTCCGCTCCTTTCAGTTTGTCGAAGAAGTCCCGAAACAGGCTGGCGAGAAAGGTACAGATACCGCATTATCCGCTTCGCGGAAAACGCTGAAACGGCTTGTCGGCTAGGCACAAACAGGATGTTTGTAAGGTTACCCCAAAAGGGCGGCAAGGACGCCGCCCAACTAAGGGTAACCAAGTTGTGCCTGCCGTGGCACCGTTGACGAAGTAGATGTGCCTTTATCGACTGCCTATCAGTGGTGGAAAAGTCTTATTCCCGTAAATGTCATTGCAATGCCATACTTGTCGCAAACTTCAATAACATTGTCGTCACGGATAGAGCCACCGGGCTGCGCGATATACTTTACGCCGCTCTTGTGAGCGCGTTCGATATTGTCGCCGAACGGGAAGAACGCGTCCGAACCGAGCGCAACGTCCTTCATTGTGTCAAGCCACTCGCGCTTCATCTCGCGGGTGAACACCTCGGGCTTAACCTTGAAAATCTTCTGCCAAGCGCCGTCAGCAAGCACGTCCATATACTCGTCGCCGATATACACGTCAATAGCGTTATCGCGGTCTGCGCGCTTAATATCGTCAACAAACTGCAAATTCATTACCGTAGGCGACTGTCTGAGATACCAATTATCTGCTTTCTGTCCTGCAAGACGTGTGCAGTGAATTCTCGACTGCTGTCCTGCACCGATACCGATAGCCTGTCCGTCGCATACATAAGCCACGGAGTTTGACTGGGTGTATTTCAGAGTAATCAGAGCAATTGCGAGATTGTCGATTGCACTCTGAGGAATGTCCTTGTTCTTTGTGGGACGATTTGCAAAAAGCTCATCGTTGATAACAAGCTCGTTTCTTCCCTGCTCAAAGGTAATTCCGTAAACTTGCTTGCGCTCGATAGGAGCGGGGGTATAGTTCGGGTCAATCTTAATGATATTGTATGTGCCCTTACGCTTGGACTTGAGGATTTCCAATGCTTCATCATCGTATCCGGGAGCGATTACACCATCGGATACCTCGCGCTGAATAATTCTCGCGGTAGAAACGTCGCAAACATCGGAAAGCGCGATAAAATCGCCGAAGCTGCTCATTCTGTCCGCGCCGCGCGCTCTTGCATAAGCGCAGGCAAGCGGAGAGAGCTCGCCCAAATCGTCAACCCAATAAATCTTAGCAAGCGTTTCGGAGAGCGGAAGTCCTATCGCCGCACCCGCGGGAGAAACGTGCTTGAAGGAAGTAGCAGCGGGCTTGCCTGTCGCAGCCTTAAGCTCCTTAACCAGCTGCCAACCGTTGAAAGCGTCCATAAAGTTAATGTAGCCGGGTCTGCCATTGAGAACCTCAATAGGCAGCTCGCCGTTCTCCATAAAAATTCTGGACGGCTTCTGATTGGGGTTACAGCCGTATTTCAGTTCAAGTTCAGTCATAATATATTCCTTTCCTAACTATGATTACTTGTTCTTGTTTACTATTCTGCTCTCATACTTACCCGTTTCAATATCAATGTAACGGGTAAAGAGAGAAACCTTGTTATCGGCATTGAGGTTGTTCCAAACGAACTCGGTAAACTCGTCAATGCTCATATCGGGAATAACCACGTCCTTGGGCTCGCCCTCAAAGCTCGGCAGTCTGCCGTTCTCCTCGTCACGCGCATAGGTGTGAATGAAGCTGCCCTCGCCGTTCTTGGGATTGCTGTATGCGAAGGTGTAACGGCGGCAGGACGAGCCATCTCCGTTTGCGCTCTTGAGAATGGACATTGCGTAGTTCATCGCCTTGTTTTCAAGGTGAATAACACCCGAAATTCTGGGGGTGAAGTTGGGCTTATCGTCCTCAAACTCACGGGTACGCAGGGACTGCTCAAAGCTCTGCTGCTTGTCCATAAGCTCGTAAATTGTATCGGTCTGGTCGCCGTTGGTAACGATAGTCTTGTTTCCGAGAACGCGAACAGGCGCGTAGATGATGAGATGAGGGTCGCTCATCTTGCTCTCGTCAAACGCCTGAGTGCGAATTCCCTCTCCGTCCTCAACGAATACGCGGTTGCGGCTGTTCTCGCTGCGTCCCATAATGAAATAAGCGATTACCGCTTTCTTTCCGTCGGGCGATTTGCCGAGAACAATTCCTCTTCCGTGATAAGCAAGAGAATTAAGCTCCTTGTCAAGTGTAATCATAGTTGTTCCTCCTGAGTTATAATACGCAAAACACATTTTCTGCCACGTTATTGTTGACTAGTTAATGTAGTTCCACTTTTTCTTCAATATGTTTTCATTCCACGGGGACACGCCGCGATATTCACCAACATAAACAGGCAAATCCTCGCGCATAGCTATCTCAAAAAATTCATCGGGCAGGTCCTTCAGCACAAGCTTCATACTGAAAGCCACGGGGCATTCATCTTCGGAGAGCAAATCGTGCTGCTCAAACCTGAGCTGAACAGGCACGCATAGCTTCACAACGGACTCGGCTGTTATCTCCTCAAAATTCGATTCATCAATATCAAATTCACCGCTGTGTTCATCAAAGAAATCCGTGAGATAATCCGCCGCAGCCTCAAAAAGACAACTTACGGCTTCATCATCAAGGCTTAGCTTCTCGATAAACTCAGCGCAACGCCGAGCATAGACTACCTCGCTGCCCTTTGCAGTTATAAACGGAATTTCGCAGCCAAAGAGCTCCGAAAAAACAACGCCCTCAAGCCGTCCGAAATATCCTCTGCTTTCCGTAATTCCGAATTCACTCAACTTTAGCTACCCCGTCAACAATCTTAATTCTGTCCTCGCAGAAGAGCGAAACCGCTTTCGGGAGCAGCTTCCACTCCACGTTCTGCATAATTTTCAGCTGGAGAGTTTCGGGAGTATCGTCGTTTGCGACATCAACCGCACCCTGCAATATAATCGCACCCGCATCCGCCTTCTCATTGACGAAATGCACAGTAGCACCCGAAATCTTCACGCCGTATGCCAGCGCCGCTTCGTGTACCTTCAGCCCATAGTATCCCTCACCGCAAAAGCTGGGGATAAGCGCAGGGTGAACGTTGATTATCTTGTACGGATACGCCTTGGTTACGCACTCGTCGAGTATCGTCATAAATCCCGCAAGCACAACCAAATCCGCGTTCTGCTTGTTAAGCTCCGCAAGAATAGCCTCGCTGTAAGCCTTGGAGTCAGCGTATTCCTTTCGCGGCATAACTACGGTCGGAATACCCGCATTTTTAGCTCTTTCAAGCGCATAAGCGTTCGCTTTTGAGGAGATTACACAGGTGATTTTTCCGTTTTTGATGTCGCCGCGCTTCTCCGCATCAATCAGCGCCTGCAAATTCGTGCCGCCGCCCGACACCAGAACAACAATATTTTTCATAGCCGCTCCTTGTATATATTACAGCGTTCAACCGAATAATTTTGCGAAAACAAAATTTCACATCAGTCAGATTTCAAAGTTCATAAAGCAGTGTTTATCAAAGAACGGTTCACTCTTGATAAAGCTGAATATCAACACAGTTGAAGTCTTCTCTTTCGGAATCCGAAAGGCTTTTTCCGAACTTGGATTTTTCGGAGATTATCTTATAGTCCCCAAGTCTGTACTCAATTAAAAACATACCGTCATTCCCGCTTTTCATAACCGAAAACCAGTCCTCGCCGTTTATCAATGCAGTTCCGCCGAAAACGCCGCGAGGTGCATTTCTCGAAGTCGAAGGTTTCAGCTGAATGCTAAAGCAGTTCACAACGCTTCCGTTATGCGTATAGGCAAGCAGCCCAAGCTCGTCCCACGCATAATTTACACGATTAGTAACCATACCGACACCCGCGTCTCTTTCAAGGGTGTTCTTGATACCTGCATTAGTTTCAAACTTTATTGCACGCGGTTTTCCGAGCAATTTCTCCAATGCTGAAATATGAGTCGGAATATCCACAAGAACGCCGTCAAATTCAACGCCTTTTTCTGTTAGGTTGATATTTCTTATCTCAACATCAAACTTTTTCTTTCCACCAAACAGATTATCAAAAAATCCCATATCTTAACACTCAAACAATACGCCCACAGTACCCTCAACGGTCGAGCCAATAACGAATGCGTCCTCGCCGTTTGCCTTGAGGATTTCAATTGCCTTGTCAGCGTCTTCCTTATTAACAACGATTGCCATACCAACGCCCATATTAAAGGTGTTGTACATATCGTGCTCGGGAATGTTTCCTTCCTTCTGAAGAAGAGCAAAGATAGGAGGAATGGGGAAGCTTCCCTGCTTAATCTTCGCGGAAATTCCCTTGGGGAGCATACGCGGGATATTCTCATAAAATCCGCCGCCGGTAATGTGGGAAATACCCTTAACCTCAACCTTGCTGATAAGGTCAAGAACGGATTTAACGTAAATCTTCGTAGGAGTAAGCAGTGCTTCGCCGAGCGACATTCCAAGCTCGGGAACGAAGGTTTTCACCTTCTGCTCGTTGATATTGAACACCTTGCGAACAAGGGAGAAGCCGTTCGAGTGAACTCCCGTAGAAGCCAGACCGATGATAGTATCGCCGGGCTTAATCCTGGAATTGTCGATAATCTTGGACTTGTCTACGATACCCGTGGAGTATCCCGCAATATCGTACTCGTCCTCGGGCATCATTCCGGGGTGCTCCGCAGTCTCGCCGCCTACCAGAGCACAGCCTGCCATAACGCAGCCGTCAGCAACGCCCTTGACAATTGAGGCTACCTTTTCGGGAACGTTCTTGCCGATTGCAATATAGTCAAGGAAGTACAGCGGCTTTGCTCCGCAGCAAATGATGTCGTTTACGCACATCGCAACGGCGTCAATACCGATTGTATCGTGCTTATCAAGCAGCATTGCAATCTTCAGCTTTGTGCCTACGCCGTCTGTTCCGGAAACAAGAACAGGCTCGGTCATTCCCGTCAAATCAAGCTGGAAAAGTCCGCCGAAACCGCCGATTCCCGCAATGCAGCCGGGAATTCTGGTACGCTCAACATCTGCCTTCATCAGGCGAACACCCTTGTAGCCCGCGGTAACGTCAACTCCTGCCGCCTTGTAGCTTTCACTGTAACTGTTCATCTCTTACTCCTTCAAAAATAGTATTTGCAAAAATTATTCTTCAAACTTAGTTTCAAATTTATCCTTGGGAATTTCATCGGGAACTTCAATGGGATACTTACCCGTGAAACAGCCCGTACAGAAACCGCAGTGCGGGTTTTCCGCAATCTTTTTCACGCTGTCAACGCTCAGGAAGCCAAGGGAATCAACGCCGATTATCTTTGCAATTTCCTCAACGCTGTGTTTGTTGGCAATAAGGTTTTCCTTACTGTCGATGTCTGTGCCGAAAAAGCACTCGCTTATAAAGGGCGGAGCTGAAATCCGCATGTGGATTTCTTTTGCCCCCGCAGCACGAAGCAGCTTTACAACCTTTGCGCTCGTTGTGCCGCGAACAATGCTGTCATCCACAAGGACAACTCGCTTTCCCGCAACAATTTCCTTAACAACATTCAGCTTGATTTTCACTGAATTTTCGCGCATTCCCTGTGTGGGCTGAATAAATGTTCTGCCAATATAGCGGTTTTTAACGAAGCCTACTCCGTAAGGAATACCCGAGCCCTGAGAGAAACCCAGTGCCGCGTCCAACCCGCTGTCGGGACACCCGATTACGACATCGGCAGCAACGGGATGCTCCAGCGCAAGGAAATGTCCCGCGCGAAGTCTTGCTTTATGTACGGAAGCTCCGTCAATCACCGAGTCGGGACGTGCAAAGTACACGAACTCAAACACGCAAAGCGAGCTCTGCCCGCCACAATGCGTCTTTATCGACTCAACGCCGTTTTCGTCAATAACGACAACCTCGCCCGGTTCAATATCGCGTATAAACTCTGCGCCAATACTGTCAAACGCGCATGTCTCGCTTGAAACAACATATCCCTCGTCATTCGGGAGCTTTCCCAGAGCCAGAGGTCTGAAGCCATTGGGGTCACGCGCAGCAATGAGCTTTTTAGGCGACATAATAACCAGAGAATATGCACCCTTAATATCACCCATCGCGCGGACTACCGCCTCCTGAATCGAGCCGCACTCAAGCCGCTCTCGTGTAATCGCGTATGAAATTACTTCGGTATCGCTTGTTGTGTGAAAGATAGCGCCCTTCATCTCAAACTCGCGTCTCAAATCAAGCGCGTTAATAAGATTTCCGTTATGTGCAATGGCAAGCGAGCCCTTCACATGGCGCACTGTCATAGGCTGACAGTTTGCAATGCTGATATTACCCGTTGTCGAATAGCGCACATGACCTACCGCTATCTTACCCTCTTCAAACTCGCCGAGTACGCGCTCGTCAAACACTTCATTAACCAAGCCAATTCCCTTATGTGTCTTGAAAACGCCGCGTTCGTTTACTACAATTCCGCAGCTCTCCTGGCCTCTGTGCTGAAGCGCATACAATGCAACATAAACCGTGCTTGCAACGTTCGACAATTTGTTGCTGTAGATGCCGAAAACGCCGCATTCTTCATGGATATTTGGCATTTTTATCACCTTTTCTTTTGTTCCGTATCTTTTTTCTTATCTGTATGAGGGTCTTGCGACCCGCTTTATTATTCTTTTCCTGTCCAGCAATAGCTGCACAGATTGCATTCGGGCTTGCCGACCGCCTTTACAGTTCCCTCAAACGACTGGAACTCAAGCGAAGTAAGCTTCAGTCTGCGGCAAATCTCCGCTCTGAGCTTCTTTCCTCGCTCTGTCGAACCGTCGCTGTATTCCGCGATATATTTTACGCCTTCAGCGCCCTCAAGCTCATCAATAATTCTGCGAGCAATAAGGTCAAGCTCCGAGGTGCTGCGCGAGAAGTTCAGATACTTGCACCCGTACATAATCGGCGGACATGCCGAACGCATGTGTACCTCTTTCGCGCCGTTCTCGTACAGGAACTCAACGGTTTCACGAAGCTGCGTTCCGCGGACGATACTGTCGTCCACGAACAGGAGCTTTTTCCCCTCGATAAGCTCGTGAACAGGGATAAGCTTCATCTT
>JBJESC010000328.1:0-2203 GCA_051882615.1 Oscillospiraceae bacterium | reverse complement strand
CGGTGTGGAAGAACCGGAGAGAAAGAGAAAGATTATCGGCGAGGAATTTATCCGCGTATTCGAGGAAGAAGCGAAGAAAATCGGCAAGGTGGATTATCTCGTACAGGGTACGATTTACCCCGACGTAATCGAGTCGGGACTCGGCGACGCGGCAGTTATCAAGTCGCACCATAACGTAGGCGGTCTGCCCGATTATGTTGACTTCAAGGAGATTATCGAGCCGCTTCGTCTGCTGTTCAAGGACGAGGTGAGAAAGCTGGGAATAGCGCTCGGTCTGGACGAGAAGCTGGTATGGCGTCAGCCGTTCCCCGGCCCCGGACTTGCGATTCGTATAATCGGCGAAATCACGCCCGAAAAGGTAACGATTTTGCAGGACGCAGACGCAATCTTCCGCGAGGAGATAGCGAACGCGGGACTTGACCGTGACATCAACCAGTACTTTGCGGTACTGACGAATATGCGTTCGGTAGGCGTAATGGGCGACGGAAGAACGTATGATTACACGCTTGCGCTCCGTGCGGTATCGACGAGCGACTTTATGACCGCGGACTTCTCGAGAATTCCATACGATGTGCTGGAGAAGGTGTCCGTCCGCGTAGTAAACGAGGTCGGCAACATCAACCGCGTAGTGTACGATGTGACCAGTAAGCCGCCGGCTACTATTGAGTGGGAATAATCGCCATCCTCGAAAATCCCGCATAACAATGCGGTTTGACGGGCTTCAAACGGCTATCTGATACCGTTTTGATACCGAAATCCGAAAATATGAAGTAGTTGCAAGCGGCTTATAGGTTGTAGCCAATTTGTAGCCTCAATAAAAACCAACCCCAAGAGTCTGTTTTCAGATGATTGGGGTTGTTTATCTTTCTAGTTGAAATATAAGCTCATGTATGATATAATAAAATCAAAATATCAGCCTTATTTTGTCAGAGGGTAAACAATATGAAAACAATACTGGTAACAGATGATGATATGCACATCGGAAATCTCCTTGAAGAAGCGCTTGTCGGCGAGGGATATTCGGTGCTGAGAGCCTATTCGGGAACGGAGGCGCAGCTTCTGCTCTCGAAAACAAAGCCCGATTTGATTCTCCTTGACCTGATGCTCCCGGGGCTTTCGGGTGAGGAGCTGCTCCCGCAGATACGCGATATCCCCGTAATCGTGGTGAGCGCAAAGGCTGACACCGCAGACAAGGTCGGGCTGCTGCTGGGCGGCGCGGCAGACTACATCACAAAGCCGTTTGAGCTTTCGGAGCTTCTCGCGCGGGTTGCGGTTCAGCTTCGCAAAACCGAAAACAGCGCAGCGGGAAACGCGCTACGCTTTGAGGACATCACGCTGTTCCCCGCTACGCTTACCGCAAGGGTAGCCGGCGCGGAAATCAGGCTCACCCGAACCGAGTGCGCAATCCTAAAGCTGCTTATGCAAAGCCCTAAAAACCCTGTCAGCCGAAGCTCGATTCTCGATAAAATCAGCCTTGACACACCCGACTGTACCGAGCGTTCTCTTAAACAGCACATCAGCAATATCCGCCACAAGCTGCAGGCGGTGAGCGGCAGGGATTACATCGAGGCGGTGTACGGAATCGGTTTCAAGCTGAAATCTTGACGAAATCTTGACCTTTTCTTTGCCGCTTTCTTGACCCTTGTGTGGTATGATGTTTTCAGAAAGGAAAGGTGATAACCTATGGAATACGTTCTGAAAACGAACGAGCTGAAAAAAGAATACCGAAGCTTCAAAGCGTTAAATGGTGTTACAATGAACGTTCCCAAAGGCTCGATTTACGGCTTCGTGGGGAGAAACGGCTCGGGAAAAACCACGCTTATCCGCGTTATCTGCGGTCTGCAAGAGCCTACAAAAGGTTCATATTCGCTGTACGGAATCGACAGCAAAAACTCCGCTATAACCAAATCCCGCAGGCGAATGGGTGCGGTTGTGGAAGCTCCCGCGATATACACGGGGCTGTCTGCAAGGGCTAATCTGGAACAGCAATTCCGCGTGTTGGGCTTGCCCTCGTTTGACGGAATTGACGAGATTTTAGAGCTTGTCGGCTTGTCCGATACCGGCAGAAAGAAAGCGGGAAACTTCTCGCTCGGAATGCGGCAGCGTTTGGGGATTGCGGTTGCGTTGTGTGGAAATCCCGACTTCCTTGTGCTGGACGAGCCGATAAACGGACTTGACCCGCAGGGAATTGTCGAAATACGCG
>JBJESC010000327.1:0-2206 GCA_051882615.1 Oscillospiraceae bacterium | reverse complement strand
AACGAACTGAAACGACATATTGCAGCCGAGGTCGCCCAGGGCGTATCCGATTTTGTCTCTCATGCCGAACGGCTTCAATGTTGTGTTTTCCATCGTATTTTCCTGCCCTTTCTTTTTTGTTGACTTTTTCATCCCTATCGGGTATGATTAAAAAGACATAAGCCGCAAAAAGCGACTAAAGTTGCATAATACATTATAGGTCTGTCAGGCGGAAAACACAAGATTGTGAAGCGCAAAAGCAACTTTCCGGCTAAAATGATGCACAAAAAAGGAGCGATCTTTTATGGGCGCCAGTCCGAAAACAACAGAATTTTTGAAAGAGTGCATGGCGGATTCGCTTTTGCAGCTGATGAAAGAAAAGAGTTTTTCCAAAATCACGGTCAACGAAATTGCCGGAACGGCAGGCGTCAACCGCTCCACATGGTTTCGGAACTTCAAAACGAAAAACGACGCCATCACGTTCAAGCTGATGCAGCTTTGGAAACGGTGGAAAGCGGAACACCGGATCGACGAAGCAATCCGATATACACCGGAAAATGCAGGCGAGTTCTTTTTGTTCGCTTATTCCGTCAAGGATATTCTTTCGGCTGTGTACCGTGAGGGCTTGCAGTCGTGCGCTTATGACGCCTACTGTCGGGTTGTGTTCCCGTCTTACAGTACAAATCCCATTGCCTGCTACGGCACACGCTTTTTCGCAAGCGGTCTTTTCGGCTTGCTTGATGAGTGGATCAGTCGCGATTTCAAGGAATCGCCGGAAGAAATGGTTCAGATTTTCTTTCATGTCATGGACATAAAAAACAGCCGCGCCGAAATTGTCGGTTGAGCGCCGATACAAGAATGGGTTTGGAGTGCTTTTTTGGGGACGAATCAGAGAATTGCAAAAACCGACGGGCAAAAATTCCGTCGGTTTTTATAATATGCTACTCGTAAGAATAACGATTGCTCTCCGGGCAGATCAATATTGGTTATTCTTTCAGCCTCAACAATAGATCAACTTCGCCATTACGATTTCTTTTGCTCGATTCTGTATGTTGTTCATTCTCTGCACCCACAGCAGTTGGTTTTCTTCTTTGAGTTGCTCGGTAACATCCTCACGCTCTTTCATCTGTTCAACTATCATATCAAACATCTCCTGTGCTTGAGTATCAATATCCGCAAGATACTGCCATAGTTTGCTTTGTGCGAGGCGAAAAGCAAAATCAACAGGTTTGTGTTTATAAAGATAGTCTTTATGTAACATTCCCCATTTACCAAGCTGAATGCTTGCTTCTTCGGGCGGCAAGGTGAGATTAGGAATGCGATAGTTGCCGACTTGGCTGTAAGTGAGTTCGTTTTCGTTCTGCATAGTATCTGTCCTTTCTTTTGCTCTGTTTCAGCTGTCGGATAGGGATGCAGAATACTATGTCTGAAGCCGGATTTGCTTGCATTTTTAGTAAATCCCTTATGAACACCCGCACCAAAGGAAAACCCGTTCTCGTAAGAGAGCGGATTTTTCTTTGTACTATTCATTCTTCATTCTTCAATATTCACTATTCATTAAGATGAACAGATTTTTGAAATGAATGTTGAATAGTGAATAATGGCGTTTTCACTTTTCAAAAACAGTTCACTTTTTTGCCGCACAGCAAAGCATCAATTTCCGCTTCTGTTATATGTTTCTTAGATATTGAACCTAAAGGAGACGATAAAATGAAAACGATGCAAAACAACCTTTAGCAAGCTAGTTTCAAAAACCGCCTCAAAATATGACGGTACCCTGCAAAGCATTTGACAGCGGATATGAAAATTCCGATGTTTTTGATGCCGATCCTCTTTTGTCTGATGGTCCCTTTTCCGATATTTCTGTGTTTGCTCTGCGAGGCTCTGTATTACCATGAGCTGTCATTGGCATCATTGCTGATAACAGGATTATTCAGCATATTCGTTTTTTTCGGAATATTCTAATCCTCCAAAAAAAGAAGCAGCTTCTTTTGCAACATCTTAAGAAGATTTGCAACATAGAATAGACCGTAGATATAATAGTGAATTATTTCATAATAAGATAAAGGGGCTGTTCTGAAAACGACAAAAAAAGAGATTTTGGACGCCGCCTTAACCGTATTTTCGGAAAAAGGTTATGAGGGTGCTTTGCTGCGTGACATTTCCGCCTCCCTCGGGATTACCAAGCCGGCGCTGTATAAGCATTTTGAAAGTAAAGAAGCCCTCT
>JBJESC010000326.1:0-2210 GCA_051882615.1 Oscillospiraceae bacterium | reverse complement strand
ACTTGTTCATCTCAAGTCTGTCAGGGTCGTTTTTCTTGTTCTTCATGGTGTTGTAGTTTCTCTGCTTGCACTCAGAACACGCCAATGTAATTTTAACTCTCATGCTTCGGCACCTCCTATTTCTCTGCCCGTTCGAGTTGGTAACGAGCATTACTGCCTCCCTCGGCGCGGAATTGCGACTATTAACGAGGCTATCTCCTGCGAAAAGACGCAAAAAAATATACCCCATTACGAGGTATATTCATTATATCACATTGTTCGCAGCTTGTCAAGGGGTTTTTTATTCTTTTTTTATTTTTTATCCTGGTTTCTTTTTACCGTTTCATTTTCTTCATCGGGAAAGAGTTCCTCGTAATTTACATCCTCGTCAAACAGCGTATCGCACAGATGCTCCTCGCTTTCCACAAAGCAACAGCCGTTGGTGGAATTAAGGACAACCACGCGCTCACCCTTGCGGATATATCGGTTATTAGCCGAAACAACTCGGATCAGGTAGCTTTTTCTTCCGTGCCAGACTTCAATCACGCCATAATAATCGGGATCTATGTCCTCAATCACCTTGCCCGTCATTCCCTCCAACTCCGCCTCGGTCGGTTCGCCGCTCTTGCGGAGCTTGAAATACAGCGGCAGGATAAGAGTATTGGAAATAAAGTTAGCCACTATTCCGGCGAGTGCGGCAATCGGCATTGAAATCCACCCGATTACTCCCGCGCTGTCCAACAATGCTCCCACAATTGAGGCAACGAACAGCACAACCACAAGCCTCAGCATATCCTTGGGAAACACAGTCTGCCAGAGATTTTTGTCGTTTTTATTCACGAAAAGCTCCCCCGCGTCGGGAAAGAATACCTTATTAAAAAAGAGCCACGCCACAAGCTGTACGGTAAGGTATATACCCGAAGCCGCCATAAGCACCAGATAAAAGCTTTTCATCAATCTTCCTCTTGAACGTCTTCCTTGAGCTCAATTTTAACCTTGTTCACCCGCAGTTCGTTAAGTTCAACGACTGTAACCTTGAAATCGTCGGTTTCCACCGTATCCTCCTCTTTAGGAATACTTCCGAACAGCTCCAGAACCCAGCCCGCAACGGTATGAGCCTCGCTCTCGATTTCCTTATCGAGGTCGCGCCCCTCAAGGAAACGCCTGAACGAGTTGAGCGAGACCTCGCCGTACACGGAGAACACTCTGTCCGACAGCACGGTAATCGGGCTTTTCACCTCGTCGCTCTCGTCCCAGATTTCTCCTACAAGCTCTTCAAGCAAATCCTCCATTGTGACTATACCGAGAGTTCCGCCATGCTGGTCGAGGACTACCGCCATGTGACACTTTTTCTTCTGCATAGTGCGGAGAACTTCCGAAATTTTCAGCATACACGGGAAGTAGATTGTTTCCTGAACCAGCTCCCTTGCGGTAAGCTCATCGCCGCGTTCATTGTAAGCCTTTACGAAATCTTTCTGGTTAATAACGCCAACGATATTATCCAGCGTCTTTTCGTATACGGGCATTCTCGAATACTGCTCGCCCAGAAATTTCTTGGAAATCTCGTCCGCAGTTTCGGAAACCTCCACCGCTACAATCCGTACTCTGGGAGTAATAATCTCGTCAACAGTAATTTCGTCAAATTGAAGCGCCGAGCGCACAAGATTGCTCTCCTGCTGTTCAAGGACGCCCTCGTCCTCAATTTCATCAATAATCGCCATAAGCTCTTCTTCGGTAACGCTTACCGACTGCTTACTGCGGAACAGCTTTGCCGCAAGGTTTTTCAGCCCGATAAAGAAAAGCGAAAACGGCGTGAAAACAATCATCAGAAAAGAAATTACGCCCGAAATTCCCATACTGAAGCTCTCGGCATGGTCTTTCGCAATGCTCTTGGGCAGAACCTCGCCGAAAATGAGCACCACAAGCGTTGTCGCTATTGTCGAAACAAGCGAGCCGTACTGATTTCCCGCAGCGTCACCGAAAGCATTGCTTATCAGCCGTATCGCAAGCAGAGTTGCAAGCGACGAGCAGGCAATATTAACAATATTGTTTCCTATTAAGATAGTGGTAACCGCCTTGTCGTATTTCTGGAGAATTTTCAGGGTTCGTGCCGCTGCTTTGCTGCCGTTGTCAGCCATACTTTTGAGGCGAATTCTGTTCGCTCCCGTAAGCGCGGTCTCCGAAGCAGAAAAGAAAGACGACATCGCTATTAAAATTACAATTAACGCTAT
>JBJESC010000325.1:0-8697 GCA_051882615.1 Oscillospiraceae bacterium | reverse complement strand
GCAGCTTCAATCATAAAGCCGTTGTCTTTTAGCTGTTCGGAACTGCGGTCAATATCTATGTCGCGAATTCCCAGCTTTCCGCCATACTCGCCGCGTATCGGTATTGTTCCGAGAAGATTAGCGGCTTGTGTCGCCGTATCTTCATCGCCGACAAGCTCATAAAAGCTGCCTTTCTTGGTTACGGATAGTTTTTTCCCCTGGTTGGTATCTTTGGGCTGTGCGTTGCTTGATACAAGCTCAAAACCCTGCTTTTCAAGGTTTTGTTTCCATCGCCCATATATAGAGCCTACCGCCTCCATGTCATTTTTATCCGTATTCTCAAAAGACAGGCTGAAATCACCGTCAATATCCGTAATGCGCCATACCTTGCCGTCCAAGCGGATCAAATCGCCCACCTTCAGAATATCGGGGGATACCCTCGGTTTGGGTTCGGGCTGTTCCGTGGGCTGCGGTTCATCGGTTATCGGCGCAAATGACATTCTCTCATTTGTTGTGATATACTCAAATGCTCTTTCAATATCCTCAAATGTGTTGAGGATGCAGTTTTCATGTCTGCCCGAAAACCCATTTGAGGTGCCGGTGATGTTGAATTTACCCTCATTAGTTCTGACGAGCTTGAGGTCGGAAAGTTTGGGGCTGCTTGCGTCCGCAATAGGGTGATACCCGTCTATCTTAGTTTCGGCATTTGGATCGCGATATTCAAGCGGAATGATGTTCGCACCGTTCATCAGCGCGGCATAAGCAGCGGTACAAGGAGTACGGCTGATAGGGTGTGCCTGCTTGAAATCATCAAGGATACGCTGTTCCTCGTCCGTAAGCTGTGAATGTTCCAAAAGAAACGGCACAAGAATATCAAGGTTCTGCTTATATCCTGCTCGTTCTTCTTCGGGGAGTTTCAGCGGATTGTTCTCATAGTAATACTCGCAGAATTGCTTTATATGGTCAATGAGAGAGCCGCCGCCAGAGCCTTTGCCATCGCCTATATCAAATCTGCACTCATAGCCGATTGAGTCATCACCTATGACTGCCTTGATATAAAGGTTTGTCTTGTGATAGTATCCTACGGAGAGCGTTGGGTCAATGCGCTCTATATGCTGCTTTTCATCAAGATACTCCAAAACAGCATTAGCAAGCGCAAAGGACACCTGTCCATTCATCTGCGTTAAGGCAAAATCGTGGAAAAGTGTGCTTTCGGTAAACCAATCGCTGTTTTCTTCTCTATCTCCAAAGAAAATGGATACCTCATTATCGGGGAGAAATGTCCCTCTGCTACCCATTGCTGCGTAAATTGTCTTTAGAAATTCCGGCATGATAGGCGTGGTATCGTAGCCGATGCTTTCAAGGTGGCGGATTGCATAATCACAGCGCCACCTTGCCGACTCAACAGAGCTTGCAATATCCGGGTCAACATATCTGTCGGCATTTCTCAGCGTATTGATACATTGTTCTGTGAAAAAGGCGGTTTCATCATCGGTGATATATCTGCCGCTGTCAATCAGTTCCGCGGCAGTTCGCGCCGCGTCTGTCCATTCATAGCGGAGAATAGATTTATCGGCGAGCTTTGCAAGTATGCCTTGCTCATTGTACTCAATATACTTTATATCACCCGATCCAGACCTCATGCCAACACCAAGAATTTCCTTTAGCTTATCGGCAAATTCGTTCGGGAAATCTTCATAGGCGTACTTAATGCGGTGTTTCTCAAAGGGACCGGTAATTCTATCGGTTTCCGTAAGCAGTTGTTTCAGCAACGCAGCAGCGTCAAAACGCTCGGCAGCGTCCGTAATATCGGGCTTGTCTGAAAAAAGTGTGAGTTGTCCGTATTCCTCCTCATCATCGGAAACAGAAAAGGTGGACTTTTCTTGTTCAGTAAAGTCCACCTCGTCATATTCGGTTGTATCGGTTTCGCTTATGGGTTCATCATGGAGAGGGTAATATTTTTCATCTCCGCTATTGTCGCTGTTTCCCTCACTTTCGCTATCAGCCAGCTCACGCACGTCTGTATCGTTTCCCATGCCGCTGCCTGCGCCTGTGTGTATATCATCGTTAGCTGCGACTCGTGCGTCTGATAGTCCTCGCTGAGTGTTGTCGCTGCTTTCAGCGCGTTCAGCTTGTCCATTCTGCTGTCCTCGGCTTTCCTCGCTATCTGCTCCCAGATGGTTCTGTACAGCCCGCTCATGTTCACGCACTCCAGTGCCGCGCTGTCCATTTCCATCATCATGTCCATCGCCTTCAGCGCGAGAGGTGACATATTCGCCCGTCCGTAGCTGTTCAGCTTTGGAAACAGCATTCCGTTCTTCTCCTCGCAGGGTATCTCGCATACCTGATCCGCGAACGTTATCGTTCTGTTTATCTCGCTCATACTCCATACTCCTTATCTGCCTGTCGATCTCACGCAGAACGTCCTGCGCAAGTGCAAGGCTCAAATTGCCTATCTCCATCATTGACACGTCATTGCGTATCTGTGAAACGATAGAGAATTCCTCCGTCATGTCCGCCTCGGAAATATTGCACCGTTTAAGGCATATCGTCCGTGCGGAAAGGCAAATCAACTCCACTATGCGAGGGTCGTTTTGCATCTGCGGTGTTAGTTTACCATTATAATTATATATCCTAATTATATTTTTGTCAATACTTTTCTGAATGTATTCGGAAAGGTTTGTGACATTTGCACCATTTTCTGCGTTGTATCTGGATATAATGCCGGAGGAATATTGCTCGTTCATCTTCCACTTGGGCAGAATAGGTCTGCCGTAGGTTTGCGAGATGTCAAAAAGATATTTGGGGCTGGTATCGTTGATACCCGTGAATACTATCGTGGACAAAGAGCCTTTTTTCACATATCTGCCCATCTTGTTCCATTGTTCGTAGGTCGCTACCGCTGTTGCTTTAGGGTTCTGTTCCGTAAGCAGCATAGCCTCCGAAAATGAGCCAAACCGCCAGAACGGAGAAATCTGTTTCATCATACGCTCCCAGACGTCGGGCTTGCGTAGAGTAGGCAGCAGCTCTTGGTAGAATAATTCTACCTCGGTCAATCTCAACTTAGTTCACCTCCATAAAAAGAGTACGGCTGAAATAAAAGAGCCAATAACTATCGCAGAGCTGATTATCTTAAAAGTTCGGATAAATGGTGTGTCTGATCTCATCATCTGTGTGCGCCTCCATAAATTCCGTAATTGCCGCCATAGTTATCTCCACACTTTCGTATTCGTCATAGCCGGCGAATGTTCTGGAACGAAAATCACCGGACAGATTGACTTTAGGCGGCACAACCGAGCCATTCAGCACGTCATTCAAGCCCTGTGCGGACAAGGTATTCTTGCTGGCGTATCTGCATATCCTAGCAGCTTTCAATTCTGTTATCTCGGTCTGATTACGGCTGAGTGCCTGGGCGAGATCGCGCTGCTGTTCGTTTGAGAGTTCACGGAGTTTTATGGCAATATCTGCCGCAATGCAGCTCCCCACATACTCCATGAGTTCTGGGTTGAGGACGGACAATTCGGCAAGCCTGTTTACCTCACTCTCTGAAAGATGGAAAAGCGCAATCAGTTTTTCACGAGTTTCGTAAAGCTGCAACGCTGTGTATGAACGGAACAGTTCGCCGAAAGTCATGCTGTCCGCACGGAACAGATTTGTTATTGCTGCGATCATCTTCTGCACCTCGTCGGTAAGGACTTCTCTGTTGCCAACCTTGCAGGGTATCTCGTCCCAGCGCAGTATATCCTCTGCCGCCTTGAAACGATTGTAACCGGCGACGATTTCGAACTTTCCGGAATCAATGGGTACAACAAGAATAGGCTCCAGAAGGCTATTTGCATACATATCCGACGCAAGTCCTTTAAGCTGCTCGTCCGCCATGTAGCTTACCGATAGACGATTGTGTCCGAGGGTGATACGTTCGGCGGCTATCTGCTTTGAGGGCAGCGGAAAATATGTTTTCAGCACGTCGGCAACATACTCGTTTACCTGCTCGGCTGACATATACGGAGATGTCACGATAGGCTGTTCGCTGCCTGTCCCTCCGGCAATAATTTCGCTTGCTCTCTCGTAGGACACCTCACGGGTGTGCATTTCCTCGTCAAAAGCGGTTTCGGTGGGGACAACCGTTTGAACGGGGAGGGCTGCCGCAGCGGGAACAGGTGCGTTCTCGCTTTTCTGTGCATTTATGTACACGTCTTTATTTCTGAAAGAAAAAGCCATGAAAAACCTCCGTTAGTTGAATTGCCGCGTATATTGCCCCGTATTGTTCGTAACGCAGAAAGGCGGCTGTTCCGGTTCATCTTCGGGTTGTCGGTACTTAGCGCGTATGTCTGCTAAAATGCCGTCAATGTCGATTGATGATGTCTGCGTATCGTAGTCGGAGTAAAATGCGTTGATCCGGTTTTCCGGATTGTATCGGTCATACTCATGGGAATAACTGCCGCTGAAAAGGATAGCACGAATATACGCTTTTGGGTTCGCCGCCTTTCGTTTCCGTGCGGAATTGGCGGTGTTCATCACGTCATCATAGGTTATTTCAGCAAAACGCTTGTGCAGCTCGTCCTTTGGAATATCACGCCCGGATATGCGGACAGAATTAGCGTTCCGGCAGGTGGTTATTATTCCAACAACCATATCGACAAACCTATCGTCAAGTTTCTGTTTGAGTTCGTCTGCGTTTATCTGCTGCTCAACCTCCGCGGTAGAAACAAAGCTGTCTATACAGTTATTTCTTTTTTCAGTATCTATATCTTTTCTGTCATCGACAGATTTGATAAATACAATATTTTTTTCAACAGTATTTGATTGTGTGCGGTTTTCCGTATGCGGAGCTTCCGTATTAGGAAAATCGCATTTCGGAGCAGCAGAAGAAACAGCTTTTTCTTTCTTGGCGGCAAGTTTATACTCTGTCTGCTCGCCCTCAAGCATGGTGTAGGGTAATTCATAAACGGTGTATTCCACTCCGAAAAATCTGCCTTTCTCGTCCCGCAGCTTTCGGCGCTTTAGGTATTTGTGTTCCTCAAGCTCGTCCATCGCGCTGCGTATAGCGCATATACCGTCCTTCATAAAGCTGGAAATGCCCTTGATGGTTATGTTGTAGCCGTCGGGCAGGGCAAGCATTGTGGATAGCACATTCTTGCTCTTTCCCGACATTTCCGGCTCGTTGAACAGGCAGTAGTTGGATATGACCATATACTGCCGTTCGTGTTTGATGCGAATAATCTGGTCGTTTGACTTGTTCACCGCGCTGCACCTCCTATATATCCCACTTTTTGAGATTTACAAAGATGTAGCCGTATCTGTCGGCAGGAACGATAAATCTTTTTCCGATAAGACCATCTATACCGCAGCGGAAATCGTCCTTTACCTCGTTTTTGTAGGTCGTCAGCGGAATGGTCGCGTCAAATTCGCGGAGCATAAGTTCAAGGTATGTACCCATTTCTGTCGCTGTGAGCGCTTGCAGCTTACCCGAAAGCACAAGCTCTCTGACAATATGGTTTCTGCGCTCACTGTCGGCTGTGACTATCCCGCCCTGACGTATAACGATTGGCATATCTGCGTTTGCTCTCATGTAATACCTCCTGCTGAAAACAAAAATAGGCTCCCGTTTTCTGTCGGGAGCCGGTAGGGTATGGTCCAGCCTGCCGGAGTTGCACCTGCATATACTGTCGGCTGGAAATGTGGGCGCATAGATGGGAGAATATGCGCCCGTTGGAAAGATGGGATATATCACGGCTCTATGAGCCGGTGATGTCCATGAGAAATCGCATAAAGAGGCTTAACAGCGAAAAGCCGGCAAACAAGCTGATAAGAAATAATATTTTGCGGTTAAGTGCCTTGTGCTGTGCCTCGTTCATTTTAGGCGTTTCCTGTTCCTCAATCTTTATTTCGGCGGAAAACAGACCTTTGCTGTTTTTTTCGCTCAATACGGCGACGCTCCTTTCTCCAACTGCTTGCATTCATCGTTCTGTCTGCGGGTGTCAAGCCATTCGGCAATAATATCATCACGCTGAAGGCAATAGCAGAAATACTCGCCGAGTTCGTCCTTGTCTATTTCTCCGATTGTCTGACTGACCTCATCGTGAGAAAAGGATACAACATAGTTTTCCTCGTCCTCTGTATCCTGTTCAGCAGCGGGAACAGCAGAATTTTCATCAGCAGCAGGGGGCGGGGCAGGCGGTGTATCCTGCGGCTTGTCCTCGGACGGAGTATCGGACGAGGTTTCTTCGGGCGGCTGTTCCTTGCATGGCGTTTCGTTTTCAGAAACAGACTTTGTTTTCTCCTCTGCCGTAGCTGTGTCCTGCTTTTGGTTATTCTCAACGGGAATAGGGACGGCAGGTGTTTCTGTCTGCTTTGTTTTTTTCTTAAAGACTATTTCGTTGATCGTTTCTTCGTCAAGTCCGTATCTGTCCTGCTCGGCGATCTGCCTTGCATAGTCCTCGTTCATTTCAAAAGAGGGATTATCTGCAAGCCACTCTGCAAGGACAGATTGATTGCCCTCGGATAGCCCCACAAATATCTCTGCGGTGCGGAACGATAATCGTCCCTCGTCAAGCAGTTCAAGCAGCGCGTCGGATAAACTGGCGCATTTCAGATATTTTGAGATCGTCTTACGGTTGAGATTGTACTGCTCCGCTATTATTTTTTGAACGCCGTAGCCTTTACCCTCGATCTCAGACAACACCTCATACTGCGCCTTGTAAGCTCTGATTAGTTCAGACGGGGAAAGAGCCTGCCGCTGACAGAGGTTTGTATCCAGCATCATCAGCTTTGCGTGTATCTCGTCTGTGTCCTTAACTACTGCCGTTATATCCGTCCAGCCGAGCATTCGGCAGGCTCGCGCACGGTTATGACCTGCGATAATTCGGTATTTATCGCCCTCCGGTCTGACGATAATGGGTGTAAGCAGACCATTTGTACTGATAGACGCTGCAAGAGTACGCAGCGCGTCATCCGAATATGGTTTGAACGGCTGATTATCCCATTCAAGGAGTTTGTCAATCGGTATGAGCTTTTCGCTTTTCTCCGAAAGAAAACCTTCGCTGTTCAGCTTACCGCTGTTTGCGCTTGGTTCCAGATTAAACGCCATTTGCCGCAGCCTCCTTATTAAGTATTTCCTGTGCAAGCTGCCTGTACTGATCGCCGATAGTAGAGCTTTTCTTTGATACAAGAGATATTCTCTCGGCGGTGCTGTTGGCAGCTTCGATACGGCGGCTTATCTTCGTTCCGAAAACAAGGTCGTTATACCGGTTGTTCAGCACCTTGTCTATATCCCTAGACATAGCGGTGCGCTCGGTCATGGTTTCAAGTATGCCGAAAATACGGAGTTTAGGATTGATGTTCTCCTTTACGAGATTGAATATATCCTCAAATTGCACTATGCCGTTGAGTGCGAATTTCTGCATTTGCACGGGGATAATCACCCCGTCCGCAACAGCAAGCGCATTGGTGAGAAGAATACCGAGTGACGGCAGACAATCAATCAGAATGTAATCGAATTTGTCAATTTCCTCATCGGTGACGATAGCATGACGGAGTACCTGTTCGCGGCACATTGTTTGAGCGAGGAAAAGGTCTGCTGTCGCAAGGGTAATATCTGCGGGGACATAGTAGATATTCTCCGCCTCGTTGTACACGATACAGTTTGACAGGCGGCAAGTGCCTTTCATTACGTCGGCAACGGTATGAGTATTGTTGTCAAAGTCATAGCCGAGATAGTCGCTTAAATTTCCCTGCGGGTCGATGTCAATACAGAGAACCTTATTGCCGAGTTCTGCCAGTGCCGCAGCAAGATTGACCACGGTAACGGTTTTTCCAACGCCGCCTTTCTGATTAGCAACAGCGATAATCGTAGGTTTCTTTCCTTCCATTATCAGAACACCTCCACCAGCTTGTCGATCACCTCGACGAGGGGATCCTTACTTTCGCATAGCGGAGATACCGCAAGGAGTACACTTATGAGAGCGTTATCTCTCTTGATAAGCTCGCCCTGCGTCTTGATGAGTTCTCTCTGCAAGTCGATAATTCTGCGCTGTTCCTCGACGGTGTCCACAAGGTCGGCAGCTACCTCAGTTAAAGCAATGTAGCTTTCAAGGAATATCTGTTCTGCCTCTGCCTGGTTGTTCTTGTCCTGTGTGTTCATAATAGCCTCCCATATTATAATAGTGCAATCCTTTTTATGAGAATCGGCAGACCGCTAAAAAGGAGTAAAAAACGGTCTGCCGATTTATATATGTAAAAGCCTTTCGGCTATTTACCGTATTGGTGGGCAGACGGAAAACTGCCCACCGGAGTAGGAGGTATATAATCCCCAGAGCGGGGGGATTACCGATATATATAAAAAGGGAGCAGATGTTTGTCTGCTCCGATTTGATATTCGATGGTAAGGTATGGACAAGATTGGACAGCGTAGGGTGTGTCAAGTAGCTTGTCAAAACTTAAGTTTTTGTGTCCATAATTTGTCCATAAATTTTCTGAAAAGGCTTGAAATAGTTTGCTAATTTTGGCTATCCGTTTTTAACAGAAAGCCGTTTTTGTGGCTTTACAGCGCACATTTTGTCAAATCTTGATAATTCTGAATGAAACACAAAATCTCATATATTTCAATCTAAAAATACTTGGCTCTTGTTCGCTCCAAAAAGCTGATTATGAATTATATTTTATTGATAGCCTCCAACAGCTCCTTAATGTTGACATGAGTGTAAACCTTCTCCGTCA
>JBJESC010000324.1:0-2223 GCA_051882615.1 Oscillospiraceae bacterium | reverse complement strand
AAAGCTCCGAGAGCCGTATATAAAGCACCTTGATGGCGACATCTGGGAGCTTCGCCCTCTGCGTGACAGAGTTCTTTTCGTAGCATGGGACGGCGGCAGCTTCGTATTGCTTCACCAATTCATGAAGAAAACGCAAAAGACCCCTCAACGGGAAATCGAAAAAGCCAAACGAGAACTTGCAGACCTTAAAGAAAGGGGCGTTAAGTATGAATAATAGTGCGATCGGCAGAAGTTGGGACGAGGTGAGAAACGAGCTTTTCACTCCGGAAGAAAATGCGGCTAGTGATTTGAGAGTTGCTCTTATCGGAGAACTTATCAAGGCAAGGCAGGAGCAGGGCATTAGTCAGAAGAAGCTCGAGGAGATGAGCGGCGTAAAGCAGCCCATTATTGCCCGAATGGAAAAAGGCAGCACAAGCCCGCAGCTTGATACTGTTCTGAAAGTCCTTGCTCCTCTGGGAAAGACTCTGGCAATTGTACCGATAGAAACAGGCGAAAATAAGAGGGCGTAACATGAGCAATCAAGATTATGTTGAAATTGAGGTAGAACTTCCCGAATGGCTCGCAAATGCTGCTGAACAAGCAGGGCTGAACCTGTCGGAGGTTTTAATAAAAGCCTTGAAAGAACAGCTTAACCTACAATAACACATGAGCGGCGTACTCTATTTGTGTGCCGCTCGTTTCCTATTATCGGCTCTGTGCGCCCCTGTGCCGCTCTCTATGGCGTGTTTGCCGCTATGACAGGAAAGAATAAGGCTAGAGCATACAGAGCCGCTCACGGGCTTATTGTAGCAAGGGAATACTACTTGCTATATATCGCTTGTGTTCGTTCAGCGGCAAAATGCCCCTTGAATTACTCAGCACTTTTCTGCTTGCCGCTGATAATGCCAGTATTACGAGCGGAAAGCCTTGCTGTTGGCTTTTGGTGATGTAGGCAGCAACTTGTATTCCCGAATGTATAAACCCCTTTGAGGGGCTTTTCAAGCCGTTTGTGTGCGGTGTTTTCCGAGGGCGTTTGAGTTCCTGCGCCGCTCCTGCTGTTTTGTCTTTGACAAAATAGCTATTGAGTTTAGCGGTTTTGACAACAGGCAGCTTGCAGGGTGCAAACGTCCGAGCGGCTGCTCCGTGTGATGGGCGCAAGGAAACCGCTCGCAGCTCTTGCAGCTCACTTCCGCAAAACCTTTGGAATTTGAGGTTTAAAGCCTTGATTTTGAAGAAATCCTGCGAAATTGCGGTCTTATTTTCGATTATCGGGTAATAACTCAACTCTATTTGCAAAAACACGGCGAATTATTCAAACTTAAAGAGTTTTTTTGAAATCAAGCGGCAAGGAAATGCCCGGATATGGGATAATTCTTTTCCTGTGAGCGGAGAAATGCGTTTATAGGGCAAAATTCGGGTGTGTATCTTATTGGGGCTGTTCCGGGGTTGGAGAAGCTACAGAGTAGTTTTGTAATCGGTTGCAAAAGTTGAGTTCTTCCCATTACTCGGAAAATGGAAAAGCCCGTGAAATCAATCTGCGCTTGATATTGCGACAATTTTACAATGAGAGCCACTCCCTTTCCCTGTTATCTACTCTTACCGATAGGGGGGGAGTGTGCGCTGTTTGGCTCTTCCAAAAGAAAACGCGCCTGCTTTTGGCAGACGCTTTGAATGATTGAACACTTACTCGACATCGTCGGGCGGCGGTGTAAGCAGGTCGTTAAGAGTGATACCGAGCACATCGGTGATTTTGAAGGCATTGGACACAAGGCAGTCGCCGCGCTTCTCCAATCCTTCAATGGTTCTCACCGGTATGCCGGTCAGTTCGGACATTTTGGGTACGGAGATTTTAGCCCGCAGCCGATACGCTTTGATATAAAGGAACATGATTAACCCCCATTGCTGATATTTTTTTGTTGGTGCTTTCAATTGCTGATATTATTATGCTACATTTTACCCTGTTTGTCAATGGATATTTGAAAAAGTCGGATATGCTACACCAAAATACAATACCGTGAGCGGCGCGGTTTGCAATCGCTTGCAAATATTCACTGTGTACTTGTTCACAATTTGTTCACACACAATACGAAAAAACACAAAATTTTTCAATAAGTTTCAAAAAGCCGTGTGTGACAAATGGTTTAATAATGCGAGTTTGCGCAAAGTCTCGCAACGCTTGAAAATGGAACAAAAGGCACTCCAAAACCGTATGTCATGGGTTCAAGTCCTATTGCCCCTGCCATT
>JBJESC010000323.1:0-2230 GCA_051882615.1 Oscillospiraceae bacterium | reverse complement strand
AAAGTGGATAACCGCGTCGATTTGTTCACGGTGAAAAAGGTCATCGAGGAAATCAAAATCGCGGATATCGCCGCGATAAAACCGTACGCCCTCGGGGACCGCGCTTCTGAAACCCGTCACCAAGCTGTCCGCGATGATAACCTCGCGTCCCGCCCGAACAAGCTCCAAAGCAGTGTGAGATCCGATATAGCCCGCGCCGCCCAAAACCAAAATGTTCATAAAATCACTCCTTCGTAATCTCAACGCCGCCGACAGGGCGTATTTTTATCTTCACGCAAGAATTTTCACCGAAAACTCGGTTCATTTCGGCGATGTAATCTTGCGCAATTTCAATCGGCACAAACGCCTGTATCGTCCCCGCGAAGCCGCCGCCGTGTACCCGAACAGCGCCCCTATCTCCGAGGAAATGCCGGCTCAACATAATCGCGAGCGAAATCGCCTGCTTTGTCGGTTGGGAACAGGAATACAAATTTTGCAGCAAATTTGCCGAGGAGTTGCCCGACTGCCTCACAAGGTCAAGAAAGCCGCTGATATTGCCCGTCTTCAGCGCCGCGGCTTCATCACCGGCGCGGCGGTTTTCATCGAAAAAATGCGCCGCACGGATTATCGCCCTGTCCGAGCAACTTTCGCGGAGCTTTGGAATTTCGCGGTAAAAATCATTCTCGTTCACGAAGCGCAAATGCTGCACGCCGAACCACTCCGCAACGCTCTCCATTTCGCTACGGATAGTCGAATAATCATCGGTCAAATCCGCGTGGCTGCTCTTGGTATCGGTGATGCAAATGCAGTAGCCGAGCTGCTCGAAATCGCAGGAAAAGCTCTCGACAACAGGCTTTTCGGTGTCTGCAAAGTCGATAAATACAAGCCCGCCGACCGACGAAACCATTTGGTCCATCAGCCCGCTGTTCTTGCCGAAATAGATGTTTTCGGCGTACTGCCCGATTTTCGCTATCTCGACAGCGCCCGCTCTGCCGCCGAAATAGTTTATATCGATAACTGTTCCGATGAGCGTCTCAAAGGCAGCCGACGACGAAAGCCCGCTCCCGACGCCAACGTCCGAGGTGCAGTAAAGGTCAAAGCCGCCGATTTTTGCGTCGCACTCGACAAAACGCGCCGCAATGCCGCTTACAATAGCCGCCGTGCCGGTTTTTCCCGATTTTTCGAAAACATCTTTCAGGTCAACCGAAAACGCCTTATAACCTTCGGATTTCACGCGGATAACGCCCTCCTCGTGAAATGCCACAACCGCTATAACATCAAGATTTACCGCCGCTGCGAGAACGCACCCGTGCTGGTGGTCGGTGTGATTTCCGCCGATTTCGGTTCTGCCAGAAGCGGAGAAAATCCGCACCTCGCGCCGCTCTGGATACAGCTCCGCAAAACGTTTTATAGCTCCAAGATAACGCTGTTTCTGATACGCAAGTTCCTTTTCGTCCTCTCCGTAAAGCTGAGAAAAAAATCGCTGAAAATTCGCCGTCTTCGATGTTTTGAATTGCTTTTTGTATCTCCATTTTATCAGTCCTTTCCACAAAATGAATTGATTGTAAATTCAAGTGTGAGCTTTTCCGCGCTGTTGATTTTATACTCGCGATGAACGGGAGCACCCCACGAATCATCGCCGCCAACGCCCATTTGCTTTGCGGCTATCCTCACCCAAGTATAACTCGTTTCGGGCAGTTCTTCACGGTGCATAGCGTTTTCAAGCTCATAAGCGCTGTATGGGAGCACGCTCATTTCAAACGGGTTTTCTCCAGCAATAAAGCCAAGCCCCGCACGGTTTTCATCGTACACATTAACGTACCTCACGCCTGTTCTGTTGCCGCATTCCTGTGGGTTGAGGTATCGTGAAAAGTTGTCGTTCGCGGTTGAAGAGAACACGCCAAGTCTTGCGCCGTTATCGCGGTCAATGTAGTTTTCATCGGGACCGTTTCCGTAAAAAGTGAAGTTTTCATACTGTTTTTTCAGCTTGAAATCCATCGCAAAGACCGGCATATCCGGAAGTTCCGTCACTCCGGGATATTCAGCTTTTACACCGAGCGTTCCGTCAAATAACGCCGTGTAAGTCACTGTGAAATTGAACGCGGGAACGGTAGGCGCGGCAAAGCTGAAGTTTATATCAATGCTGTCGGGATTTTCCTTAACGGATTCTCCGAGAAGCTTTGCACACTTGCCCGCGATTTGCCACTGCGACATTTTATGAGGATAACCCGCGCCTGTATCATTATCGGTC
>JBJESC010000322.1:0-8773 GCA_051882615.1 Oscillospiraceae bacterium | reverse complement strand
GCGCCGCTTCTTCATAAGTGCTGTCCAGCTTTTCGAGAACGGGCTGCACCGCTCTGACTACGAACGGAATCCCGATAAACACCATCGCCACCGTAATTCCAACGCGCGTGTAGGCGATTTTGATGCCGAAATTAGCGAAGAACTTTCCAACAAGCCCCGTGTCCGCCGTAAGCGACGTGAGCGAAATACCCGCAACGGCTGTCGGCAGCGCGAACGGCAGCTCAATCATACCGTCCAGCACACGCTTAAACGGGAACTTGTATCTCACCAGCACCCAAGCCAGCACCACGCCCATAACCGCGTTAATCAGCGAGGCGATAAGCGCCGTTAAAAAGCTCACCTCAAAGCTCGCCAGAACGCGCTTTCGGGTGATAGTGGCGATTATCTCGCCGAAATCCATCTGCGCGGTGAACACCACCAGCGAGGCGAGCGGTATCAGGACGACAACGCTCAATATTGAGAGCGTTACGCCCATCGACAGCCCGAAGCCCGGGATTACTCTCTTGCTTGCTTTCTTCATAATGTCAGTCCGTTTTCGTTAGTTCTTCTTTTCGTAAATTTCATCGAACACTCCGCCGTCTGCGAAATGCTCCTTCTGCACCTTGTCCCAGCCGCCGAAGTCCTGCACGGTTACGAGGTTTACGTCAAGATTGAATACGTCCGCATACTCTTTCAGAATAGCCTCGTTGGAGGGACGGTAGTAGTTGTCGCCCGCAATTCTCTGTGCCGTGTCGGTGTAGAGATACTGCAAGTATTCGGTAGCAGCGTCGCGGGTTCCTCTCTTATCCACAACCTTATCAACGATAGCGACAGAGGGCTGAGCGAGAATGCTTACGCTGGGGGTGATTATCTCGTAATCATCGGGGTAGTCCTGAATGGAAAGATACGCTTCGTTCTCCCATGCGAGAAGCACATCGCCCTGCTTATTCTCTACAAATGTGGTAGTAGAACCGCGTGCGCCCGAATCAAGCACAAGCACGTTCTTGTACAGCTTCTTGATAAACTCCTTAACCTGAGCCTCGTCGCCGTTGTAGAGCTTATCCGCATAAGCCCAAGCCGCGAGGTAGTTCCAACGCGCACCGCCCGAGGTCTTGGGGTTGGGGGTGATTACGCCTACGCCGTCCTTTACGATGTCATCCCAATCTTGTATATTCTTGGGATTGCCCTTGCGCACGAGGAATACAATTGTGGAGGTGTAGGGAGCGCTGTCGTTTGCAAACTCGCTTACCCAGCCGTCCTCGATAAGTCCCGCGTCACGAACCGCGTTAACGTCGTACTCCAGAGCGAGGGTGACAACGTCCGCTTCCAGACCGTTCGCAACCTCCAGAGCCTGCTTTCCCGAGCCGCCGTGGGACTGGGTAATCTCAATGTCCTGTCCCGTCTTTTCCTTCCAGTACTGTGCAAATTCCTTGTTGTACGCCTCGTAAAGCTCTCTGGTGGGATCGTAGGAAACGTTGGTGAGTGTGATTTTGCCGCCGTTCTCTTTATTTGCCGAGCAGCCTGTCGCTGTGATAGATGTCGCAAGAACTGCCGCTGCTAATAATGTATTAAAGAATTTGTTTTTCATAATAAGTACCTCTTTCGTTTTGAGGCTGTCGACAAAGGCACATCTGCTTCGTCAACCATCTATCGGCAGGCACCAAGCCTAGCCGATAAATGGTTTCCTCGCATCTGTACCTTTCTCGCCAGCCTGTTTATGATTTGTCTAACAAGCCGTTTATCAACACGCGCACATTCGACATCGTCCAAAACGAAAGTTGGCTCTTACCAAACGTTCAAAGTTGTCTCTCATAGTCTTTCTGTCCTTTTTCCTATAATACCTATCAAGTAGGTTGGTATTATTATAACTCCATTAACCTACTTTGTCAATAGGTTTTATGGAATTTTCTGAGATTTAGGGAGAATAGACAAAAAAAGCGCACTTTATACGTTGTGCTTGTGGATAACAGACAAGAAAAGACAACACAAGGGGATTTAACTCCACTTGAATAATAGGTAAGCGTGATTAGATTTTCCCTGCAACCATAATTAACAAACTTCGTAATGTTCGGTTGGTTGATTTTTTTCCACAAATAATGTATAATGTAAGTACAATAACGAAGGGAGAATGCGTTATGGCTATAAGATTAAGCGAAAACCTCAGAATGATGAGGGTTAAGGAAAGATACTCCTTGGAGGACATCGCCGAGATTATCGGGGTGTCGCGCCAAGCGGTGGCAAAGTGGGAGAGCGGCGAGTCCTTACCCGATATTGAGAAATGCGTTAAGCTCGCCACATTGTACAAAGTGTCCCTTGATGCACTGGTAAGCGACCTGCTCACCATCTCCTCCGAAAGCAACGGAGAGGACGGGAAATACTGTTTCGGAGTTACCAAGGTCAACGAAGGCGGCATTGTAACCATTCCCCGAGAAGCGCTTAATCTGTTCGGAATAGAGGACGGCGACACTGTGCTTGTCCTGTGCGACGAGAAAAAGGGAATGGCGCTTGTCAAGTGCGACAGAGTATAAGAAAGGAACGAGATATGGACGCTATTGTAATAAACGAGCTTACCAAGAAATTCAAGGATTTCACCGCCGTTGACAAGCTCAGCCTGAAGGTAGGAGAGGGCGAGCTGTTCGGGCTTCTGGGTGTGAACGGCGCGGGCAAGACCACCACAATCAGAATGCTCTCCTGCCTGTCCAAGCCCACAAGCGGCACGGCTGAGCTTATGGGACACAGCATTCTCACCGAGCCGTCAATAGTTAAGCAAATCAGCAACATCTCCACGCAGGAGACTGCGGTAGCCCCCAACCTCACCGTGCGCGAAAACCTCGAATTTATGGCGAAAATTTACGGAGTATCAGACCCCAAATCCGCTGCTGATAAGCTGATCGAGGACTTCTCGCTTCACGCTAAGGAGAACGCGCGCACCAAGACGCTTTCGGGAGGCTGGCAGAGAAAGGTAAGCATAGCAATGGCGCTTATCACCTCGCCGAAGATACTGTTCCTGGACGAGCCTACGCTCGGACTTGACGTACTTGCGCGGCGAGAACTGTGGGACGTTATCCGCGCTCTCAAGAGCAAGATGACGATTATCCTCACAACGCACTATCTTGAAGAAGCCGAAGCGCTCTGCGACAGAATAGCGATTATGACGGAGGGAAAGCTCCGCGCACTCGGCACTTCCGAGGAGCTGAAAGCGTTGGCAGGCAAGGACAACTTTGAGGACGCATTTATCGAAATAGCAAACCGGGCATCGGGAAAGGGGAACGAATTATGAGAATAACAACGTTTGCAGGAAGAAACCTGAAAGAAATCCTCCGCGACCCGCTGAGCTATGTGTTCTGTCTGGGCTTCCCCGTAATAATGCTGGTGCTGATGAGCATAATCAACAAGAGCATTCCTCCCCAGGCGAATATGACGGTATTCCGAATAGACAACCTCTGCGCGGGCGTTACCGTGTTCGGTCTTACGTTTATGATGCTGATGGGAACGCTTCTCTCCTCAAAGGACAGAACCACGTCCTTCCTGACAAGGCTGTACGCCTCGCCGATGACCGCGGCGGACTTCATCTTCGGTTACTATCTGCCGCTGATGATACTCTCGCTTATTCAGTGCATTGTAACGTTCGGTGCTTCGTACATAATCGCCGTAATCAGCGATGTTACGCTTGATGTGGGAAATCTTCTCCTGTCGATTTTAACGCTTATTCCGTCAATGGTGCTGTTTATCGGCTTCGGACTGCTGTTCGGCAGCAAGTTCAGCGATAAAGCCGCTCCGGGACTGTGTTCAATCATCATCTCGGCAGCTTCCATTCTCGGCGGAATATGGATGGACGTTGAGGCAATCGGCGGCGCTATCAAGACCATCTGCAATGTGCTCCCGTTCTACCACTCCGTTAAGGCAGCAAGGCTTGCAGTTGCGGGAAAAATCGGCGAGTGCGGACCTGATATGCTGATAATCGCGGGATATACCGTGGTTGTGGTAGTGGCCTCTATCCTCGCTTTCCGTGCGAATATGAAAAAGGACTAATGGACTGATATTCGAAATCCCCCTCTTTCCCCAGAAGGAAGAAGGGGGATTATATTCCCTTAAAATGAAAAAATATTTATGAAAATAGGTTGAATTTCTCCTAGTTACGGTGTATAATATAGTCAGAGGTTATCTTCTCAAATAACATAGGGAGTGATTATAATGATGGTTAATACTAATGCGTTGGTTTCAATAACCGAAGCCAATCAAAACTTTTCAAGGGTAGCAAGACTGGTTGACGAAAATGGCGCGGCTATTATTCTTAAAAACAATGTTCCGCGGTACGTTATAATGGAGTTTTCCGAAGCGGAAAGGCTGCAATTCGCGCCCGATGAAGATGTTGCAAAAATTTCCGAACGGCTTATTGAGAAAAATCTCGAAGCGTATAAGGAGCTTGCAAAATGATTAGATTGACCGAACAGCAGGTTTTATCTGTTCATTCGATGATGATAAGGGCAACAGGTGGCTTGGACGGAATAAGAGATGAAGGCTTGCTTTGCTCGGCTTTAAACGCTCCGTTTCAGACCTTTGACAGTAAGGAATTATATTCTACCCTTCTTTCAAAGGCAGCCGTAATGTGCCGTTCGATTATTTCCAATCACCCATTCGTTGACGGAAACAAGCGAGCAGGAATACACACTATGCTTATTTTCCTTGAACTGAATGGAGTTGAACCTGAATACTCTCAAAACGAATTGATTGAATTAGGACTTGGAGTAGCAGCGGGACAATTGGGTTATGATGATATTCTGAATTGGCTTGTGGAGCATACCCAATAATCTCCATAGTACGAAATTGAAGCGGGGACACCAGCCCCCGCTTCTCCTTATTTAAAGAAATACTGCCCCGCCTGCTCACTGTACATCACCCGAACGCCGAGCGCGGAGGACAATTCTTCCCCGCCCGCGATTTCCTCGGGAGAACCGAATGCGGTGAGTTCTCCCTCCCGCATTACCGCAATTTTGTCGGAGTAGGACAGCGCGAGGTTCAGGTCGTGCATTACCGCGATTATCGTCTTGCCGAGGGATTTAAGTTCCACAATCAGCTCCATTATGCGGAGCTGGTGGCTGATGTCGAGATAGGTCAGCGGCTCGTCAAGGAGGATAAGCTCCGTATCTTGCGCTAAGGTCATCGCAATATACGCGCGCTGCTGCTGTCCGCCCGAAAGCTCGCCGAGCGTCTTATCCGCGATGTCCTCAATTCCCGCGAGTTTCATCGCTTCGTCAATTTTGCGGTTGTCCTCGGGGGAATACCGCCTCGGATACCCCAGATACGGAAACCGCCCGTGTCCCACCAGCGACCGCACCGTAATACTTCCGCCCGACTTTACCTGTTCAAGGTAGGAAATCCGCTTTGCAAGCGCGTTTCTCGGAATATCGGAGATTTCCGTTCCGTCCAACAGCACCTCTCCCGCCGTTACGGGAAGAAGCCCCGCGCACATCATCAGCAGCGTACTCTTTCCGCAGCCGTTCGCGCCGACTATCGAGGTAATCTCCCCGCTCGGGAAAGCCGTGCTCACCCCGCGCACGACCTCGCGTTTTCCGTAGCCTCCGCACACGTTTTTCAGCTCAAGCACCGTGCTTTCCCCCCTTTTTCCGAATAAGCAGCCACAGGAAGAACGGCACTCCTACGAACGACACCACTATCCCAAGCGGGAGTTCATACGGTGTAAACAGCGTTCTCGCCAGAGTATCGCACAATGTCAGGAACGCGCCGCCCAGCGGTATGCAGACGGGGATAACCGCCCTGTTTTCGCTCGTTCCTGCGATTTTCCGCGCAATATGCGGAACAACAAGTCCCACAAACCCGATTAGCCCCGCAAAGCTCACCGCCGCACCCGCCAGCAAAGCCGCCGCAGCGAGGAAAATCACCCGCAGCGCACCGACGTTCATTCCAAGACTTTTCGCGGTGTTCTCCCCCAAAGAGAGCACGTCAAGGTCGTGACGAAGGAAAACCGCCGCCGCAATTCCCACCGAAATGAAAATCCACGCGGGAGAGAGCGCAGAGAGCGAAACACCCGCCGCTCCCCCCGACTTGAACGCGGAAATCCCCGTCAGCGCATTCGAGTTGAGCGTGGTGACAGCGTCAATCGCCGCGTTAAGCAAAGAGGACACCCCCACTCCCGCGAGAATTATGGTCATACGCGAAGCGCCCGTCTTTCTCGCTATTCCGTACACGAGGGAAACCGCCGTCAGCGCCCCCACGAACGCCGCAAGCGGCACAGCCCCCGCCGCAGTCGGAAACGCCGCAATGCAGATTACCGTAGCAAGCCCCGCGCCCGCGTTCACACCGATGATGTTCGGCGCGGCAAGAGGATTGCCCAGCACCGCCTGAATTATCGCGCCCGACGTTGCCAGAGCTGAGCCCGCAAGCAGGGTAGCCAGCACCCTCGGCAGCCGAACATACAGCACAATCCGCTCGTTCTGCGACTGTCCCGCTTCAAGCAAATCGGCGAGCAGTTCGGCGGGGGAGAGCCACACCGTCCCCGCGCATATTCCCACCACCGCGACAATCACGAGAGCCGCGCAGCAAAGCCCGAGCCTCCACCCAAACGATAACCCGCGCTTACTCATAGAGAATTTCCTCAAGTTTTTCGTAAGCCTCGCCCCAGCGTGCATTCGGCTTGAGGTGATAAAGGTCTTTGGGGAGAATGTGAACCTCGCCGTTCTTCACTGCGGAGAGCGACTGCCACGCGGGATTTGCGCCCAGCGTGTTCTCGTACTGTGCGACTGCCGCCGCCTCGTCCTCGCCCATTGTGGTGATGAACACGAAGTCAGGATCGGCGCGGATAATCGCTTCAAGGCTCAGCTCCTCAAGCAGAGAAGCGTCGCTGTCCGCGATATTCACACAGCCGAGCTCTTTTAGCATCTGCCCCGTCATATTGTCGCTGCCTTTCGCCTTTATTCCCGTGGAGTAGGCTCTCATCAGCAGTATTTTCGGGGAAGCTTGTCCCTGCGCTTTGGCAACAGCCGCTTCCACTCGTGCTCGGACCGACTCGCCGTTCTTCTCATAGAGGTCGGGGCGGTTGTTGATGTCCGTGCAGATTTTCAGCATTCCCAGATAGTCCTCAAAATCCTCAATATCGAAGTACGCCGCCGTTATCCCCGCGGCTGTCAGGGTGGGTTCAAGCTTTGTATGACCTGTAATCGCCGAGGAGAGAATGACGAGTTCCGCGCCAGAGGCGATTATCGTCTCTGCGGAGGGCGTTTTCAAATCGCCGCAGTTTACTGTGTTCTCGGAGAGCGTGATATTCTCCGCATCAAACACGTCCGCAGTCGCCCCGAAAAGCTTCCCGCCCGAAAGCTCCCAGATTTCTGCCAGACTGCTCGAAAGAACCACGGTTTTCCCGAACTCGGAAACCTCCACGCTTCTCCCGAGCGAGTCGGTGAAGGAGTAGGGCGCGTTCTCCTCCGAAATCCCCGAATGCGCCGCGCCCGCCGAGCTTTCCGCGCCTATGAAAGAAACCGTCTCCCCCGCCGATGAAGTCCCTCCGTTCTCCCTGCAACCTGTCAAAAGCAGCGCCGCTATAAGTAAAACAGATATAATCTTTGCTTTTCTCATTTTCTGTCGTCCCTTTCAAATTTAATCAACCAATTACATATCTATTTAGTAGGTTATTGACAGTTTACCACAAAAAAGCCTACTTGTCAAGTAGGCAAATTAAAAAATTCCGAAAAGAGCAAAACCTGATGTTCAAAGTGGTAATACCCGCCTTAAAACACGGATTTGCTCTTGACAAAATCCGACTTATCATTTATAATAAAAACTAAGAGCAAAGACGCTCTGTTCCCAAGGGAGCAGAGCGCCTTTTTATTCGGGTTCAGTCCATAACGCGGAGGTTATATGATAAAGCTTAACGACTATCTCTATTCCGGTAATACCGTCCTTAAAATTCTCCACCAATACACAGCCGACCTGATGGAGGACGCAAAAGCAAGACACAATCCCATTGATGTTGCACATTGCAATATCCTTATTCAGATAACCGAAATTCTTGAACACAACGACTTTCTCACCTCTCAGTCGCAGAGGATAAAGGAACTGTACAAGTATATGACGCGGGAATACCCCTTTCTTGCGTTCACATTCAAGGGACGAATAAAGTCTTTGATAAGAGCCGAGGAGAAAATCAACGGCTACATACTTGAATACATCTACGATTACTATGCGGAACACAATCGCTTCCCAAGCGAGTCGGAGATTAAAACCAGCCTGCGGTGCTTTCGTGATATAATCGCGTACAGAATAGTCATCTCTCTGCCCAAGTGCCACCACGTTGAGGGCGAGGATCCCAAGGAGACGGAGCTGCGCTATCTCTACGAGGTGGCGAACATTCTCCCCGAGTTTCTGGAGGAGCGCGGCTTCTCACCCGAACAATCGGGAATTACCGCAAAAAAGCCCTCCGAACGACTCACCGAGCCCGTTCGTCCATACTACCGCGATTATATCGTAAACAGCCGACCGCTGGGCTATCAATCGCTGCATATCACGCTGTACGATAATATGTCCCGCTCGTATATAGAAGTCCAGCTCCGTACCAAGGATATGGACGACAACGCGGAAATAGGCGCGGCAAACCATTTCGGCTACGAACAAAAGCAATCGGAAAGCCGCGCACGAAGCTCCAAAGTACCGTTCGGAGAGTGCGTCTACTTTGACGAGGCATACGAGCGCGTTCAGGCGCTGGAGAACATCAACCTCTCGGAAATAGACGTGAATATGTTCCGTGCGATTGACAACTACCGAATTAACGACGGCTGCG
>JBJESC010000321.1:0-2236 GCA_051882615.1 Oscillospiraceae bacterium | reverse complement strand
AGGGGGCAGACTGTAAATCTGTTGCGTTTCGCTTCGGTGGTCCGAATCCACCCGCGCCCACCATATTTCAAGGCGTCCTGCAATAGTGGGGCGTTTTTGTTTTATACGGAGTTCTTTGAAGTGGAGGTTCTATGAAGAATGTGTTTCGTTCGCTGAAATTCAGGAATTTCCTGCTGCTCACCGCGGCGGGGATAATCAACGCTGTCGGTATCACCATTTTCCTCGCGCCCGTCAAGCTCTACGACAGCGGCATTTCGGGTACTTCAATGCTCTTGGGACAAGTTACGCCCGACTACATCACGCTGTCTATGCTGCTGCTCGTGCTGAACGTTCCGCTGTTCATTGTGGGGCTGAAGCGGCAGGGCGCGGCGTTCACGATTTACGCGATTTACGCGGTTGCTATATACTCCCTCGCCGCATGGCTGATTACCGATATTCTGCCGATTGACGTTTCGTTCGCGTCACCGCTCGCGGGGCAGGATTTGCTGCTGTGCGCGCTGTTCGGCGGCGTGATTTCGGGAGTAGGCAGCGGTCTTGCAATTCGCTCGGGCGGCGCTATGGACGGCATCGAGGTTATGGCGGTTATCTTCGCCAAGCGGCTGGGGCTGACGGTCGGCACGTTCGTGATGATTTACAACGTTATACTATATATAATATGCGGGGTTGTTCTCAGCAACTGGATTTTGCCGCTCTACTCAATCGTTACCTACTTCGCCGCGCTGAAAACCATTGACTTTATTGTCGAGGGTATTGACCGCGCGAAGTCCGCAATGATTATCACCGCTTCTCCCGAGGAAATCTGCACCGCACTCGCCGAGGAATTCGGCACGGGAATGACCAAAATGCCCTGCGAGGGCGGCTATCTGCGCGAGCCCAAGACGATAATCTACTTTGTCATCAACCGCTTCCAGATAGGCAAGCTGCGCAGCATTGTCCACGAGATTGACGCTTCCGCCTACATAACGATTACCGACGTTGCGGACGTCTTTAAACGAAACAATTAAGGAGTTACAAATGAGAAGAATTGCGAAATTTGAAAAAGTAAGCCTTGCACAGTTCCAAAGCGGCTGCAATCGTCCCGACAGCGGGAGCGTTTACGAGAGCATAAAGCTCCCGCGCCGCGCGACAACAGGCTCGGCGGGGTATGACTTCTTCGCTCCGTTCGACATTGTGCTGGAAGCGGGTCAGACCGCGAAAATCCCCACGGGTATCCGCGTGCGGATTGACGAGGGCTGGCTGCTCTCGCTTTACCCCAGAAGCGGGCTGGGCTTCAAGTTTCGTTTACAACTCGACAACACGGTCGGCATAATCGACAGCGATTATTACAATTCGGATAACGAGGGGCATATCTTCGCCAAGATTACCAACGACTCCCGCGAGGGAAAGACCGTCACAATCCCTGCGGGGACTGCCTTTATGCAGGGTATCTTCACCGAGTACGGCATTACCGAGGACGACGACGCGGACGGTGTACGGAACGGCGGGTTCGGGTCGACGACCTGACGAGTACTAGCATATCAAAAAAAGGCTCTGAAACAGGCTGGCAAGAAAGGTACAGATACGAGGACGCATTATCCGCTTCGCGGAAAACGCTCGGCTTGTCGGCTAGGCACAAACAGGATGTTTGTCAGGTTACCCCAAAAGGGCGGCAAGGATGCCGCCCAACCAAGGGTAACCTAGTTGTGCCTGCCGACAAGCCGTTGACGAAGTAGATGTGCCTTTATCGGCAGCCAGAACCCCCACGAACAGCGCGTTCGTGGGGGTTTCCCGTTTCGGCAAAAATTGACAAGTATTTCAGATTATGGTATAATGTAAGAGCCGGCTCTCCGGACGTTTTAAACGAAAGGAGGTGTTCGTATTGGATTATATTGGGTTCTTAGCTTCCGTCATAGCAGGTGTAGTGGCTAACATAGTACATCAAATCATCTGCAAATGGCTCGACGGAGACAAGTAATTGTCGGCAAGAGCATTAGCAAAGACCTATCCCCCGAGGTGGCAGCCTCGGGGGATAATTTTGTGTTCGCATTGTAAAAATTATTGGGTTCGTTTTTACACTACCATTATATCACATTATTTTTTGTTTGTCAAGCAAAACGGTAAATTTTCTTTTAAAAGCAAAAACCCCTCTCCCGAAGGAGAGGGGCAAAGTTATGCAGCTTTAAAATCAGCGTATCGACCGATATTAGCCGAGGAGCTGCAGAATGGACTGCGGCTGCTGATTTGCCTGAGCCAGCAT
>JBJESC010000320.1:0-2264 GCA_051882615.1 Oscillospiraceae bacterium | reverse complement strand
TGTGCTGCCTGAGCGGCTGCTGCTCCGGGTGTAAACTGTAATCCCATAATCTTTTTCCTTTCGCGTCTGTTATCGTCTTCCGAACAGCTTTCCGAAAAAACCGCCGTTCTTATCCTCAGAGGGTATTTTGAATTTCGGAACCTCTGTGTTGTACATAAATTGGTTCATTATGTGCTCCTCAAAAGCGTCGTTTGAAACGAACGATTCAAGGTTTTTGTAACCCGTAGGCGTGTATATCAGCACGTCAAAGCCTATCAGGTTGCAAAGCACTATGCGGATACACTCCGCCAGCGAGAACGTGTCCTCAATTGTGTCTATATAGATGAGCTTGGGGATAGTCCTCGTAAAATCGAATTGCTGGATAATCTTTGTAAGCTCCTTGTCGAGATTTAATCCGAAGTGAATAACCGCGCACATCAGATTGTCCCCGCTGAGCTTTATAAAGCCCGAAGAAATCGTCTCCTGCAGCTTGTAGAACAGCATATCCTGTATTCTGTCGGGGAGGTAGCTGTATCGGTTGAGCGTGGAGGCTTTCAGCCGTTCCTCGTCAATCTCGCCGTTGCGGTAGAACTGACGGTATGCGGACAAATCCACGGCGGCTTCCTGCTGCCGGGAACTCTTATCCTTTACGATAAGCACCGTTTCGGGCGTGAGCTTGCTGCGTATATCGTCCCAGTACCTGTCCATATTTCCGTCCTCAACGCCGCTTATCTTAGCGAAGATATTCGGAATTGATACCAGATTTCCCGCTGTGGTGAAGCCCTGACGGAAGCGAGCCTCCTGCTTCCACATAATGCCGATTTCCTCAAACGTTGTTTTCAGTGTGAGGCTCTGGCTGTTGGGGAATTGGAAGCTGCGGTATATTCCCGTGTCGCCGCCGTAAAGCATTGTATCCAAATCGCGCTCCGCAGAATAGGCAACCGTTGCCACCTTGACCTTCATAGCCTTGGTGGGATAGGAGCCGCTTTCCTTGCTTTGCGGAAGCTCGAAAATCTGCATTCTGTTGTTGTGGTTTTTGGAAACCGTCAAATCGAAGTTGCTCTTGTTCGGCGTGATGTAGATTGTATCAAAGCCACAGCGCGACATAAAGTGCAGGAACAGCAGCTCGGACTGCGAGATGTCGCCGTAGTACAGAATAACGGGTATATCCTCGTATTTAACCGCGTATCTGCGCGCCTGAGTGCAGCGATAGAGCCATGTAACCAGCTTTGTTCCGTAGTTGAACACCACCGTCTGATTACCCGTATTAAGCTCGGAGAGCATTTCACGGAGCGCTTTTTGAGCAAGCGCGGTGCGCGTTCTGTCGCCGCTTAAGTTAATCAGCATTGCCAGTGCGTCTATCATTTCCTGAGTGGAGGTGCGGGTGACTGCCCCGAGCGCTTTCACCTCGTCCGCGTTTGGGTTATCGAGAGTTTTCTCAATGAAGATGAGCTGCTTTTTTAAGCCGCCGAAGCTCTCCTTGAACTTCACCAACATATTGGTGTAAACCGCTTCCTCGTCATAGCCTATAAGCGCCGCGCTGTAAACGGGGATTATACCGTCCTCGGTGTATACGCCCCCGCTTGAAATAACGCGGGATTTTCTGTCCTTGAGGAAATCCTCGAAAACTCCCGCTGCTGTGGTGGAGAGCTGCGTTACGAGGTTGCCCACGCGCTCCGACTCCGCGCGCATTTCGGAGAGCTTTGCTTCGCGCGAGAGGTCAATCTTGGCAAAGTCAATCTGTAGGGGAGCGGTGTTTTTGCCGCCCTTAATCGTCACCATATCGCTGAATGCGAGCTTCCCGAAATCAGCGTCCAGACCGTAGCTTACAAGCGTTATCTTCACTCCCGCCGCGTTCATCATACACAGGAAGTACAGTTCGCGAAGCGAGGGAGTTCCCACATAGAAAACAAGGTTTGGTCTCGGCTTCAGATATTTCATAAGCCAGCACAGCAATACGAAATAGGTGTTCTTCTTGTTTATTCCGCATTCTGCCACGCTTTTTGCCATTATCTCCGCAATCTTTGCGCTGTCGGCGGGAATACCCTCGGAGCGCAGCCACATATCCAGCGATTTCTGAATATCCTCCGCCTTATCGAATTCGGAGGCGGTGTACGCGGAAGCCCTAGCTATTTCATCGGTTGTGGCGGGGGGCAGCTTCTCCTTGAAAAAAAGCCCGTTTTTGCTCGCCGTTACAAATTGCTCTATCATCAAGCTGCGAAAACTGTCCGGACTATCGTATCCGACATATCTCACAAATTCCTGTGACATTTCCCTGTCCTCAT
>JBJESC010000319.1:0-8929 GCA_051882615.1 Oscillospiraceae bacterium | reverse complement strand
ATTACTTCTCAAGAACAGGTCAGCTGTGGGGAAATCCTCTCTACGATTGGGAGGAAATGAAGAAAACGGGCTACAAATGGTGGATTGCGCGTATCAGAAAGTCCGCGCAGCTTTACGATATGCTGCGAATTGACCACTTCCGCGCTTTTGACACCTACTACGCAATTCCTTTCGGCGCTGAAACCGCCGAGCACGGAAATTGGGAGAAGGGTCCCGGAATGGACCTGTTCAATGCGGTCAAGAATACCCTAGGAGAGGTGAATATCATCGCGGAAGACCTCGGCGACATTTTCGACAGCGTAAAGCAGCTGCTTAAAGACAGCGGTTTCCCGGGAATGAGAGTAGTGCAGTTCGGCTTTAACCCCGAACATGCGGATAACGACCACCTTCCGCACAGATACCCGCGCAATTCCGTGTGCTACACGGGAACGCACGACAATGCAACGATTATGCAGTGGTACAGGGAGGCGGACGGCAAATCCCGCGCTATGGCGAGGGATTACGTTGAGTCGGGCTTGTTCAGACCGTTCAATCGCTGTGCAATCCGCACCGCATACGCCTCGCCGTCATTCCTCACGATAATCCCGATGCAGGATATTCTGGGACTGGGCAAGGAGGGACGAATGAACGTGCCCTCAACGCTCGGCGGCAATTGGAATTGGCGTATGCTCCCCAAGCAGCTCCGTAAAAAGGACGCAAAGTGGCTTAATGATCTCGCTTATGCGTACCTCAGAAACCGCGAGGAAAAGAAAGACTGATTATGGGCGAATGTGGCATAACAGCAAGCCTTCACACCGATTTCGCAAAGACACTCACCAAGCAGTTTTCACGAGCGATTTCGGAATATCGGCTGGTTGAGAACGGCGACAGCATTGCCGTATGCATTTCGGGCGGCAAGGATTCAATGCTTATGGCGGTGCTGTTCGATGATTACAAGAAGTACAGCAGCATTGACTTTTCGGTGAAATACCTTGTGATGAATCCCGGCTATTCCGAGGAGAATATGGCTTTGATACGCGACAACGCGGCGCTTTTCGGAATTGAAATCGAGGAGTACAAAACGGAGATTTTTAAACATACCGCCGACACTTCCGACAATCCCTGCTTCCTATGCTCGAAAATGCGTAGAGGACACCTCTACAAAAAAGCACGGGAGCTGGGCTGCCGTAAAATCGCATTGGGACACCACTTTGACGACGTAATCGAGAGCATTCTTATGGGAATGCTGTACGGCGGTCAGACGCAGACTATGCTGCCGCGGCTGAAAGCGCAGAACTATGCGGGAATGGAGCTAATCCGCCCGATGTATTTTATCCGCGAACGCGACGTTATCGCGTGGGGAGAGGCGAACAACCTCCGCTTCGCTCCGTGCGGCTGTTCGCTTGCGAAGCGTGAGGGCGACTCCAAGCGCGCCGAGATAAAGCGCTTGATAGCGAAGCTTGCGGAGGAAAACCCACAGGTGGAGCAGAACATTTTCCGCGCCGTGCATAACGTGCGGCTGGACAGAATTATCTCCTACAAGGACGAGAACGGAGTTCACGATTTTATGGAGAAATTCGACTGAATTTTAACTGATATAAAGAGCTTCAATTTGGCTTGGTTGAGCCAAATTGAACGCGTTTAATGACTGATTTCCGAGGTGTGATATGGGTACTGTTTCCGAGAGAATAAAACATCTGCGCGAGCTAATGCGGGAGCGCGGACTGTATGCGTATATCGTTGGCTCGGAGGACTTCCACGGCTCGGAGTATGTGGGAGCGCATTTCAGAACGCGCGAGTACCTCAGCGGCTTTACAGGCTCGGCGGGAACGCTGGTAGTGACGCTTGACGAGGCACGGCTGTGGACTGACGGGCGCTACTTCATTCAGGCGGAGCGGCAGCTCGGCGGAAGCGGAATTGCGCTTATGCGGCAGGGAGAAAAGGACGTTCCGTCCATTGAGGACTTCCTCGCAGGCGCAATGCCCGAGGGCGGCGTTTGCGGCTTTGACGGGCGCTGCGTCAGCATAAACTACGCTCGCCGTTTGAATAAAAAGCTCTCCGCCCGCGGGGTTGGAATAAACTGTGGAGTTGACCTCGCGGAGATAATCTGGGAGGACAGACCGCCGCTCTCGGCAGAGCCCGTATTCGCCCTCCCCGACAGCGTTTGCGGAAAAACGCGGGCGGAAAAGCTCGAAGAAATCCGCACCGTAATGAGCAAAAACCGCGCGGACGCTTTTTTCGTATCCTCGCTTGACGAAATCGCATGGACGCTCAATCTGCGCGGCGGGGATATTGAGTATTGCCCGCTGTTCCTCGGTTTTATGGTGATTTTGGCGCAAAGGGTGCTGTTGTTCTCTAATTCCGCGATATTCAGCGAGAAAATCAAGTCAGCGCTTGCGGAGGATAACGTTGAGATTCAGCCGTATGATGCGGTTTATTCGTATTTAAGGAACTATCGGGGAACGCTTATGCTCGATCCCGCTTCGGCGAGCGTGGCTTGCGTCGGGATTGCCCCGACAAAGGGAAGAGCAGAGGTGCAAAGCCCCATTGCGCTTATGAAAGCGGTGAAGAACCCCGCCGAAATCGTTGCGGAAAAGTCCGCACATCTGCGTGACGGCGTTGCGGTAACGCGCTTTATGAAGTGGCTGAAAACGGCTTCGTTAAGCCACGCTGACGTGAAAATTACCGAAATTTCTCTTGCGGAAAAGCTGGAGGAATTCCGCCGCCTCGACCCCGACTACCTCGGGCAGAGCTTCGCTCCGATTATGGCTTTCGGCGAGCACGGCGCGATTGTCCACTACTCCGCAACCGAGGAGACGAACGCGGTTATTGAGCCGCGCGGACTGCTGCTCTCCGATACGGGCGGTCATTACAGGTACGGAACTACCGACATTACGCGAACCTTTGTTCTCGGAACGCTTTCCGAGGAAGAAAGACGCGCGTTTACGCTGGTTATGGCGGGACACCTGAATTTGTTGGGCGCGGTTTTCCCCGAGGGGGTTCGCGGTTCGGCGCTGGACTACACGGCTCGTGAACCGCTCTGGAGATACGGTCTGGACTTCAACCACGGCACAGGTCACGGAGTGGGCTTTCTGCTCAACGTCCACGAGGGACCGCAGCGGATAAGCCGAAACGCGGTAGGTGACGCGCCTCTCCGCGCGGGAATGATAACCTCGGACGAGCCGGGCTATTACGCGGAGGGAAAGTTCGGAATTCGCCACGAGAGCCTTGTTCTCTGCTGTGAAGCGGAGCATAAGGGCTTCCTGAAGTTCGAGCCGCTGACGCTTGTCCCGTTCGACAGGGACGGAATTGACGCGCAGTACCTCACCGAGCGGCAGGTTTGGCTGTTCAACAAGTATCAGAAGCTCGTGTTCGACAAGCTCTCCCCGCTGTTTTCCGAGGAGGAGAGGGTGTGGCTTTCGGAAGTCACGAAACCGATATGAAAAACCTTCTGTTTTGGCTCTGTCAAGCCACTTGGGGGATTTTTCAGACGCTTGCGGGAGCGGTGCTTTTTCTGGGTAATCTCGCAGTTTCGCCGAAATCGCAGCGCTATCTGTTCCACGGAGCGGTAGTGACGGAGTGGGGATACGGCGGGAGCGTTTCGCTGGGAATGTTCGTTTTCGTATCGAAACGGGGAGTAAGAGCAAGCGGAGAGCTGCTGGCTCACGAGTACGGGCACTGCATACAGTCGCTTATTCTGGGAGTGCTGTACCTCCCCGTAATCGGGCTTCCGTCCGTGATATGGGCGGGGCTGTTCCGCAAATACCGCCGCAAAACGGGCGTAAAGTACGACAGCTTCTATCCCGAACGCTGGGCGACATTTCTCGGAAATAAATACATTAACGGAGAAAAACAATGAGAAACTATTATTTGTATCTGATAAGACACGGCATTACTCAGGGAAATCTTGACGGCAAGTATATCGGTCAGACAGATTTGGCGCTCTGTCCCGAGGGAAAAAAGCAGATTGAAAAGCTGGTGCTGGACGAGGTTTATCCCGAGGTGGAAAAGGTGTATTCCTCGCCGCTTGCCCGCTGTCTTGAAACCGCCGAGATAATCTACCCCGAAGAGAAGCTGATGATAATTGACGAGCTTGCCGAGATGAACTTCGGCGAGTTTGAAAACAAGACCGACGCTCAGCTGCGCGACCTGCACGAGTATACGGAGTTCCTGAAAGGCGGCACACCCCCGAACGGCGAGTCATACGCGGATTTCCAGCTGCGGTGTATTGAGGGACTGGACGTTATTTTCCGCGATATGATGAAGATGGACATTGCCCGCGCTGCGTGCGTTACTCATGCGGGTGTAATCACCAATCTGCTCTGCGGCTACGGACTTCCCAAAGGTCGGCCCGCGGACTTTATGTGTTCGCCTGGCGATGGGTTTGAGATTGTGCTCTCGGCTTTCCTGTGGCAGAAAGGTCCTGTTTTCGAGATTTCGGGGCGCTTGTGCTGATTGAGGAAATTCCGATGAAAAAACGAATAATCGCGCTTTTACTGTGCGTTGCAATGCTGTTTTCGGGCTGTGTGAAAGCTCCCGAAAACCCCGTCACACCGCCGTTTTATAAGATTACCGACAGCAATTCGGGAGGAGTGGCGTACCTGCTCGGCACAATGCACGTCGGAGTTCAGAATACGGTCTATCCGCAGACTATGTATGACGCGCTTTCGCAGAGTGATGCCCTCGTTGTCGAGGTTGACTTGATAGCCTTGGATAACGACAAAAAGCGGCTATCGGAAGCAATGAAGCTCCTTGAATGCTCGGAAAAATCCACCAAGGAAATGCTCGGCTCGGATTATGAAAGAACGCGGGACTTTTTCAAGGGAAAACGGCTCTACAATGCGGTGTTTGAGCGGTATATCCCCGCTGTGTGGAGCTCGACGCTTACCACTAAACTCGCCGAGGAGTGCGGATACAGCCCCGATTACGGCACCGACCGCGCCTTGCTGTCGTATGCTATGAAGCACTCGCTTGAAATCCGCGAGCTTGAGACGGTAGAGGAGCAGTATGCCGTTAATGCGAACGAGTCAGAGGCTTTGCAGGTCTACGCGCTTGTTTCCTCCGTAGATACCGCTTGGGAAACGCAGAAACAGCAGACACGCGACCTCTACGAGAGGTGGAGCAGGGGCGACCTTGCCGCTCTGGAGCAGATGATACACGAGGACGAACCGCCCGCTGAACTCGCCAAGGATTACGAGGACTTTTACTTTGCAATGTACGAAAACCGCCAGCGGAAAATGGCGGAGAGCATTTCCGAAGCGTTGAAGAACGGGGAAACAATATTTGTCGCAGTGGGTGCGCTTCACCTTGCCGCCGCTCCCGATATTCTTGAACTCTTGGATGCAGAGGGTTTTATAATCGAAGAATTAGCATAAGAAAGCCGTTCGGTAGATTGTCAACCGAACGGCTGAGCTTGTCGAAAAAGTCCAAAAACAGGCTGGCGAAAAGCCCCCAGATGCGAGGAAACGGCACGACGGCTAGGCTTTGTGCCTGCCGACCGTGCCGTTGACGAAGCAGATGGTTTTTTTTCGACAGCCTGAGCCGTTCGGGAAACCGAACGGCTTTTTGTTTATTCATAGTTCTTGGAAAGTGCAGATAACGCTATCCCCGCCATAATAATCGGCAGCATAAGCGCACCCCAAAACAGGAAAACTATCATCACGGGGAAATTCACCGTAACAGTTGTTTCCTCCTCAAACATCGGAAGCAGAAACGACAGCGCGATAATCGGCGAATAGCACGACAAAGTAGACAGCACATACATACAGATTGTTGCCGCCTTTTTTGGGACGAACGAAAGAGCAATCGCCGCCGCGCCGGTCAGTAAGGCAAATACAAACGCAAACACGAATGTCGGCCCCAATATCGCCGTAATCAGCATTTCCATTGACGGGCGATATTGTGCGTAAATTTTCCTGAACTCCAGTGCCGAGAATGAAACGGCCTCATAATCATCGCCGATGATTGAAAACAATCTCAGCACAAGGCTCAGCGAGGGGATTAGCCCCAGAACCGCAACGCCGATTTTAAACCGAATATCCGTTGCGAGGTCAACAATCTTCTGCCACATCAGATAAGCCCCGAGTTGTTGATAGCCGAGATAAGCGCCTTAATCGAGGAGTTGATAATATCGGTGTCGATACCCGCACCCCAGCTTACCTTGCCGCTCTCCAGCTCAATGCCTATGTAGGAAGCAGCCTTTGACTTGGAGCTGCGCTCTACCGCGTTCTGGGTGAATGCGTAGATGGTGTATTCCAGACCGAGACCGTTCTTGATAGCGTTGGAAATCGCGTCCAGACGTCCGTTGCCCGAGCCTGCAAACACGCGGGTTTCGCCCTTTATCTTTACGGTGAGCTTGGTGGAGATAACCTCCGCCTTGTCGTCACGAACCTCGCCGCCGCTCTCCTGAACGTAGTGGGACTCAACCAGCTCCAGCTTCTTGTTCGGGTGGAGATAGGTCTTGTCGAAGATTTCATAAACCTCATCGGGTTTAAGCTCCTTGTGCGCGTGGTCGGAAACGCTCTTGACGGTGTAGCCGAAATGCTCTGCCATCTTCTTGGGCATTGTGATACCGTAGTTCTGCTCCATAAGATAGCCGATACCGCCCTTGCCCGACTGCGAGTTGATACGGATAACATCGCCCTCGTACTCTCTGCCGAGGTCGTGCGGGTCTACGGGGATATACGGAACGTTCCAGAGCGGAATATTGTTCTCCTCGCGGTACTTCATGCCCTTGGCGATTGCGTCCTGATGCGACCCGGAGAATGCCGCAAAAACCAGCGCGCCGCTGTACGGCATACGCTCGTAAACGCGCATTCTGGTAAGTCTCTCGTAAACGGAGGTAAGCTCGGGAATGTTGGTGAGGTCGAGGTTCGGCTCAACTCCGTGAGTGTACATATTCAGCGCCAGCGTGATGATGTCTACGTTGCCCGTGCGCTCGCCGTTTCCGAACAGAGTTCCCTCTACACGGTCAGCGCCCGCAAGCAGTCCCATCTCGGTATCCGCAACAGCGCAGCCTCTGTCGTTGTGCGGGTGGAGCGACACGATTACGTTCTCGCGGTTGTGCAGCTCCTTGCACATATACTCTACCTGCTGTGCGTAAACGTGGGACATACTCTCCGCAACGGTTACGGGCAGGTTGATGATTACCTTATTATCGGGAGTGGGCTGCCATATATCAATTACCGCGTTGCAGATTTCAGCGGCGAAATCGGGCTCTGTGCCCGTGAAGCTCTCGGGGGAGTATTCAAAGCGGAAGTTCTTCGTTCCCTCGGGGTCCTTCGCCTTGTACTCGTTAAGCAGCTTTGCGCCTGTTGTCGCAATCTCGATAATCTCCTCCTTGGACTTGCGGAACACCTGCTCGCGCTGTGCCACGGAGGTGGAGTTGTAGAGGTGGACGATAGCGGGAGTCTTGATGCCCTCAAGCGCCTTGAATGTTTTTTCGATGATGTGTTCGCGGCTCTGTGTGAGAACCTGAACGGTTACATCGTCGGGAATGAGGTTCTTCTCAATAAGCGTGCGGCAGAACTCGTATTCCGTCTCGGACGCGGCAGGGAAGCCAATCTCGATTTCCTTAAATCCCACCTTAACCAGTACATCGAAGAATTCCAGCTTCTCCTCCAGGCTCATCGGGATAATCAGAGCCTGATTTCCGTCGCGCAAATCGACAGAGCACCAAGCGGGAGCTTTGTCAACGTATTCCTTCTTTGTCCAGTCCAGGCAAGGGTAGGGCGGCATAAAATAGCGCCGCTGATACTTGTCCGTATATTTCATAAAATGTCCTCCTGAATTAAAGCAGCTCCTTGGCAAGCGCCTCAATCTGTGCTTCGTTTTCGGCGCTTACTGCGGATTTGATTGATACTGTGGTGTCGGTAAATGTGATATTCTTGCAGCCCTCGAATTTTTGTTTGATAACCTTTGCAGCCATAGGCGCCCACGAGCCGTTTTCGATAATGCCGATAGTGCGGTTCTGGTAGTTGCGCTCAACGAGGGAGTGGATAAACGTGTTCATAAACGGGAACACTTCCGCATTGTATGTGGTTGAAGCAAGAACGATTTTTCCGTAGCGGAAAGCGTCCTCAACAACCTCTGCCATATCGTCGCGGGCTAGGTCGGAAACGGCTACCTTCGGGCAGCCGAGCTCCTTCAGCTTGTCGGCGAGCATAAGGGCTGCCTTTTTGGTGTTTCCGTAAACGGAGCAGTATGCGATGCAAACGCCCTCGCTCTCCACGCCGTAGCTCGACCAGGTGTTGTACAGATCCAGGTAGTAGCCAAGGTTTTCGGTCAGGACGGGACCGTGAAGCGGGAGTATCTTCTGAATATCCAGCGCCTGAGCCTTTTTGAGAACAGCCTGAACCTGCGCTCCGTACTTACCCACGATACCGAAGTAGTAGCGGCGAGCCTCGCACGACCAGCCCTCGTCGTCAACGGCGTCCGAAGCGCCGAACTTGCCGAATGCGTCAGCCGAGAACAGCACCTTGTCCGTGCTGTCGTAGGAGAGAACAACCTCAGGCCAGTGAACCATAGGCGCGGTAACGAACGTGAGGGTGTGCTTTCCGAGCTCCAGAGTGCTTCCCTCGCCGACTGCAACCTGCTTGTCCTTGAAATCCGTGCCGAAGAACTGTCCCATCATCACGAAAGCCTTTGCGGAAGCCACGATTTTCGCATTCGGGTACTTCTCGGCAAAGCGGTGAATATTCGCGGAATGGTCGGGCTCCATGTGGTGAACGACGAGATAGTCGGGAGTGCGTCCACCCAGGACGTTCTCAATATTCGCCAGCCATTCATCGCCGAAATTGCGGTCTACCGTATCCATAACGGCAACCTTTTCATCTAGGATAACGTAGGAATTGTAGCACATTCCGTCGGGAACGTCGTACATTCCTTCAAATAGGTCAATTTTGTGATCGTCTACACCGATGTATTTGATGTCATTTGTGATTTCCATAGT
>JBJESC010000318.1:0-2274 GCA_051882615.1 Oscillospiraceae bacterium | reverse complement strand
TGTTCAGCCCTCCTCATCTCTCTGAAAACGCTTGCAAAAATATCATTTTTGAGTTTTCATACTTTTTTCGCAAGCCTCCAATCTAATAGTACAACTTTTGGAAATTGTTTTCTACTACACCGTGGTATAATATTACTGAAAGCGCGAAAAAAGAAGGGGTAGTTTTGGTGTAGGCGGGCTGAAATTGCTTCAAACCTATTGAAAATTTAAAACGAATGCGCTATAATAGACTAAAGAGTTAAACTGATGATTGCATAGGAGCAAAGCCAAATGAACAGTACCGATGAAATAAAAAACTCAAAAAAATCGCGCACTACCCTTATTACTAACCTTAGGTGTAGTCTGATTATTGCGCTATGTTTCCTCTGGACATCGGTGGGATATTTAACTTGGCTTTATAATTTAATGAACTTTGCCGAATCCTCGGCAGTGGATTGGCTTACGGAAGTAATCGGATATGTATTTCAGGCGATCGGGCTTTTGGTGTTCAGCATTTTAATAAAACGGAAAAAAGACTTTTTTTCAAGAAAATCGGTTTTCATTGCCTGTATAGGCACGGATTTTGTGCTTATTATCCTATCCGCCTTATCCAAAAGCTTCCTGTTCATCTTAATCTGGGGCTACCTGATGAACCTGTTTCACGGAATAATTGCGGGATTTTATCTCGCTTTACTCGCAGCAAAGGTTGAGCAAAAATATCGGTCAATTGTCTTTGGCGGAGCATACGCTGCGTCAAGTGTATTTTCCTGGCTGCTTTCTCTTGCGAATAACTCGAATTTCCTGCGCTCGGAATATGCTCTTATCACCTATGGTATTTTTGTTTCTATTACAATCGGACTTGTTATCACGGAAAAGGATTTTCTTAACTCGGAACAGACGGATTTTACGGGAGAAAGCGTACCAAAAGGTACTTTAGCTTTGGCGGGTCTGACCGCGTTGTTGGTAAGTCTTACCCGTGGGATTGGGTTTTATTTTCCTGTGGCGGATATTTCCTCGGGAATCAGTCTTGAGTTTTCCAGAGCCTTCTATGCGATTGGCTTGATAGCAGCGGGAATTATCGGTGACCGAAGCAGAAGGTTCGGGGCAATCAGCTGTCTTGCGGCGTTGTTTTTCCCGTTTGCAATGATTGCTCTGTCAAATGAAGTAAACGTAAGCATTGTTATATGGATTCTCGGATATTTGTTCTTCGGATTTCTTGCGGTATTTCGCGTGGTGTTATTTTCGGATATTGCCCGAACGAACGGGGAGCTTTTCTATGTTGCGGGATTTGGATTGATGTTTGGCAGAATAGGTGACGCAGCAGGTAATTTCGCAGGAATTATGCTTAACGACAAGCTTATCCCCATTGTAACAGTATCCAGCGTATGCTTTGTTGCCGCCTTTGTAGTTTTCTTCATGCTATACAACAAGCTGTATATGCCCGCTTCCCATCCGGTGCCGAACGCCGAAGAACGCCTGTCCGCTTTTATCCGGGAATATGAACTGTCTTCAAGAGAAACGGAAGTTCTTAGCCTGATTACAGAGGGCGCTTCTAACGGTGAAATTTCCGCAAAATTATTTATTTCTGAAAATACGGTAAAGTTTCATGTTCGTAATATCCTGAAAAAGACCGGCTGCACAAATCGCACCGAATTGCTGACTATGCTGAATCGGTCATAATTGCTGCCCTGATAACCCAAACCATTTCCATAGGCGTAGGCTTCTATTCGGCTGTAAGGAAAAAGGACGCCTTTCATCGAAAAGCGTCCTTTGATTATTGTTCAGGTGTGGTTTACGTTCCTTGCGGCACTATAATTCCTTTTGTAATGCGGTTTTTGCGCCCATATCTCTTGTTTGCCCCCGATATTCGGGGGCGTTTTTCATTTGGTTTTGACCGCGGCATTAGCGTTTTTAAGAGCCTGATATTTCTGCTTAGTGGCCTCTCCACCGCGGATATGTCGTTCCTTTTTATTTTTGTCGAGAACAGTCTGAACCTCGTCGTAAAGCCGTTTGTTTGCTTTCTCCAGCTTTGTGGTTATATCCTGATGAACCGTGCTTTTGCTTATTCCGAACTGTTTTGCGGTACTTCTGACGGTAGCGTTGTTTTGCACGATGTAATTTCCGAGTATGACGCATCTTTCTTCGTTTCCTTCGCCGTACTGCTTCAATAAAATCCCCCCTTTTTATAAGCAGTTTAAGGTAGCTCAACAATAAATACTATGTTCGGAACGGACAGTTTATGATTGCGGACAAAATGGCTATTGACAATCAGAGGAAAAAAAGTTATAATTAAAC
>JBJESC010000317.1:0-2277 GCA_051882615.1 Oscillospiraceae bacterium | reverse complement strand
ACGGTTTCGGTAATTCTCAATTTTGCCATAATAGTCTCCTTAAAGTTAATTCGGTTTTGATAATCAGCCGACTGTAATAACAGCAGCGCCTGTCTCAACTGCGTCGCCCTTGGCAACACATACGGAAGCTACAACGCCGTCCTTGTCGCAAACGATGTCGTTCTCCATCTTCATTGCCTCAAGAACTGCAACAACAGTACCGTTGGAAACCTTATCGCCAACCTTAACCTTAACGTCAACGATTGTGCCGTTCATAGGAGCGCTTACGGGAGTTCCCGCGCCTACAGCAGCCTTGGGAGCGGCAGCCTTCTTGGGTGCGGCAGCCTTGGGAGCAGCGGCAGCTGCGGGAGCGCCGGACTCGTTCTCTTCAACAGTTACATCATAAGCAGTGCCGTTTACGGTGATAGTATAGTTCTTCATGTTAAATTAACCTCTCTTTTCAGTAAATCTCAATTAAATCAGAATACGAAATCAGCGTGCTTTCTTGCAGGAGAAGCTACTCTCTTGCTGTCAAGGAAGTCCATCGCCTTTGCAATTGCCTCACGGGTATCCTCGGGAGCGATAACGCCGTCAACCATACCGAGCGAAGCCGCAGCGAAGGGATTTGTAACAAGCTCCTCGCCTGTAAACACCTTGCCTGCCTCGGGGCTCATAGGAGCAATCTTTGCAGTCTCCCAAGCGTAAGTCACATCAGCGGAATCGAACGCCGCGAACGCACCGCCAAACGCATTTCCGGTAACAACGTTAATCTTAACAGTTGTGGAAGCAGCGTATACCTGCGCAAGTCTTGCTGCGTCACGAACGCTTCCGGAAAGCTCTGCCGCGCTCGACGGCTCAAAGCCCTCTGTGTCAACCAGAGTAACAACGGGAATAGAGAATGCGTCGGCAAAATGTACGAAACGAGCAATTTTCGCGCAATCTGCGGAAGTGAGCTTTGCAGCTCTGCCCGTAGATACGATAGCAGCTGTAACTCCGTCAATGCTTGCGAGAACTGTGCAAGCAGCTGTGCCGAACTCCTTACCGAGACCGATAACGGAATTCTTATCGGCAAGAGCCTTTACAAGGTCGCAGCCCTTTGTAGCTGCGGTAACTGCCGCGCCGCTCTCGGGAGCGTCTGCGCCGTATCCGGGAGTGAGGTTGTTCATAGGAAGCACGGGGATAAGCTTCTTGAGAGTATCAAAAGCCTCGTCCGCATTCTTTACAACAATATCGGCAACTCCGGACTTAGCGGCATTTACAGCCTTTCCCGCACCCTCAAGCTTACCGTCGGGAGTATTGAAAGGAGAAGTGAGGAAGAGCTCAGCCTCTTCGCTCATTACGGTAATATCAGCCATTTCAGCAAGCATTGCAGCGCAGCCTGCGCATACTCCGGTAACGACCGCTACCTGAGGCACAACGCCGGAAACTGCTGCCGAAGCCTTCATCAGCTCGCTGTAATCGCGGAGAACTTCCATTCCCTCGTTAATGTCGCCACCCTTGGAGTCGAAAACTCCTACAACGGGAGCGCCCGACTTTGCAGCCAGCTCATACACCTTTTTAATCTTCAGGCTTGCGCTCTTATTAACAACGCCGCCCTTTACGGAGCTATCCTGTGCAAACACATATACGGGGCAGCCAAGCACTGTGCCGTAACCTGTAATTACAGAGCTTACCTCTCCGTCCGCAGACAGGAACTTGTCGAGCTCTGTAAATCCGTCCTCATCAAAGAGGTTCTTGATTTTCTCTCTCGTGCTGCTTTCAGGAACGCTCTGTTCCATTTCAGCCAAGGATTTAGTAAACGCCATTTCTTTTCCTCCATTTATAACATTGAATATTGGTTAACAAAAAATATCCACAATAATTATACTACATTATGAATAAAATAACAAGGGCATTTTTGGCGATTTTAATAATTTTACACATTGCTAAAATTCGCGTGACGAAATTTGTATATTTTCAACAAAAAGCCTCCCGTTTATCGGGAGGACTGTTTTGCTGTTATCAGTGGTGGCAGCACCCTTTATCAAAGAATGCCGCAATGCTCTCCATTTCGGGGCTGTCGCCCATAAAGCGCAGTTTTCTCAGACGTTCGTAAGCCTCGGGAACATCGAAACGCGCCTTGTCTATTCCGTGGAGCGTCATCAGATTGAGAATAGCGCGAACAAGTCCGTCTGTGAAAAAGTCCTCACAGTCAAGCTCGTCAATAACGAAGGTTTCGCCTTCAAGTCTTCCCGCAATTTTCCCGAGAACCTCTTCCCCGTCCTTGGCATTGAACTCAATCTTATCAATATTATCCTT
>JBJESC010000316.1:0-8961 GCA_051882615.1 Oscillospiraceae bacterium | reverse complement strand
GGCGACAGGGGGAGCTCATAGTTTACTATGCAGCTTACACTATCAAAGCCCTCGCCTACAGTTCCCAAATCGTCCGTGCCGAGAAGAATCCTGGGAAGATTTTTCACTTCTCCCGCAGAGAATCCCAGCGTGAGGTCGCTCGGACGGAACAGACCATCACGTGCGAAGTGAACATCAGTGCCGTAAAGGCAGGTCAGAACCTTATACAGATACTCGGTTGTATTCTTCGAGCAGGTGTATATAATCATTCTTTCCTTTTCGCCGGAAAGCGCGTCATCACAGAGCTTGAGCATAGCGTCCAGCTTTTTGTCCAGACGGCGCAAATCCTCAATATCGGATCTGATGTACGATGTCTTCAAATAAATGCGCTTTTCTTCCTCAATCTTCTCGCCGTCAAATTCCTCAAAAAGATTGCCGCTGTAGCGGTAAACGGGAAGCCCCGATTTCAAATCGACACGTCTGCGAAGCGAGTTCAGCAGAGTATCTTCAAATCCATACTCCACGAATTCCACCTTGCGTGAGAAATCGTTCGAGTAGAGTTTCGGCACATAATAACGCATAACAACCGAGTTATCGTCAAGCCTGGAATTGCTGATGCCGAATTCAATGTCATCAGCCTTCGAACCCAGCTCTGTCTTGCTTAATACTGCTTTTACAAGCGATGCCAGCGCTGCCTTATCGCTCTCGTTCTTCGCAGGATGCTGAGTGTTGATAAGCAGACGCTCGCTCTTCCACGGAAGATTTTTCTTGTATCCCTCGTAGTTGGGAACATCGGCGTTCAGTTCCTCATCAATGATGATGAGATTCCACAAAAAGCTCGGCAAAATCTTCTTTTTAAGAACGTTATCCTTAAAAAGCGTTTCATCTGATACTATGTACAGACTCGCGCCGAATTCATTGAAGAACATCAGCGCATTCGGCGAACTCGGAACTATCTTGAAGTCCGCCCCTATCGTAGTAAGCAGAATTTTGTACCAATCGTACAGTTCAACCGCTCTCGTCACGATAAGAATATTAGGATTATCCTGACTCGCAAGAACATCATAGATGCACAAGCCTGCCTTTGTGTACTTCTCCGAGCCAAACTCCCCGCAGTTAACCGCGAAGCCGAATTTACGCAGCTTCTCAGCCGTTGCGAGATTTGCGGCGGACAAATCAAGTCCGACCAACGGCAGCCATTTGAAATTACTGCTCAATATCTCACACCCCCGAATACCTTCTTAGCGTTGAAAAGGCATTTTCTTTCCAACGCTGAAAAGAAAGAATACTTTTCACTCTATTCTTAATTATACACCAAAAAGTCAATTATTACAAGTCCGACACACCATATAGATATATAAAAAAATGGGGGGCAGTTTTTGTGAATTTTTCACAAAAAACGTGTTATTACACCCAATTATTTCCTGCTGAATAATCTTCTCTCCGAATATCGCTCGTTTTATCCTCATAAAAACTGTTCCAAATCGATAATCAGATGAATTTTGCACAAATACTTCAAGCAAAAATTGTATACATTCAACAAAGGCTAAAATTGCCGTTGAAAAATTTTTTAAAATGGAGTAAAATATGAACAGGGCATTTTTTTAATCAAGAAAGGCAATTCAATGTTCAAAGCAATTCTTTCAAACAAAAATCTTTCGGAATGCAGCGAGTATTATTCCTGCGTAAGCGATCTGCTTAACAATGATATGGTTCTGAGGCTGCGGGAATTCCGTCATCACATCGGAACAACGCGCTTTCAGCACTCGCTGAATGTTTCCTACTACAATTTCAGGCTATGCAAGCTGTTGAAGCTGGACGCAAGGTCTGCGGCAAGAGCGGGGCTTCTCCACGATTTCTTCTTTTACAACAGGAAAGAGCACGTAAGCGCCGCCCATCGCTCACACGCAGCGGAACACGCTATTATCGCGTTTGAGAACGCTTCGGGTATGTTCCCGCTCAACGAGCTGGAGTCGGATATGATTGTAAACCACATGTGGCCGATGACAATAAGACTTCCACGTCACCGCGAAACCTTTGCAATTACGCTTGTAGATAAGTTCTGCGCAGTTGCCGAGGTCGTGAAGTCCGCTTCGTGCTTTACGGGAAAGAAGCTCCGTGCGGCTCAGGCTCTGGTTGTGCTTGCAGTAATTAATCATGGGTTTTGGCACATCTGATCAAATGATTATTTCTCCTTTACCTATTGAAATATGAAACAAAATGTGGTATAATAAGTAAGGTTATTTATTTCATAAATCAATTCAGACGGATAAGTCGGCTTGTCCGTGCTGACTCAGGAGGTTAATTATGGTTGTTCAACCCAAGGTAAGAGGTTTTATCTGCACTACCGCACATCCCGTTGGCTGCGAGAAAGCTGTTCTCGACCAGATAAATTATGTCAAGTCCAAGGGAAAGCTCTCGGGAGCGAAAAAGGTGCTGGTTGTAGGTTCTTCCACAGGCTACGGACTTGCTTCGAGAATTTCTGCGGCATTCGGCTGCGGAGCCGCTACTATCGGCGTTATGTTCGATAAGGAGGGCGATGGAAAGAAAACGGGTACCGCAGGCTGGTACAATACCAAAGCATTCGAGAAGTTTGCCAAGGAAGAAGGACTGTACGCAAAGTCCATCAACGGCGACGCTTACTCCGACGAGTGCAAGAAGGAAGTAATCGACCTTATAAAGGCTGACCTCGGCAAGGTGGATATGGTGGTGTATTCCGTTGCCGCTCCGAGAAGAACAGTCGGCGAAATCACCTACAAGAGCGTACTTAAAACCACAGGCGACTCCTACACCAACAAGACTATCGACCTGAGAAACAACGCCATCTCTGAAATCACGATTGAGCCTGCAACAGACGAGGAAATCGATGCTACCGTCAAGGTAATGGGCGGCGAGGACTGGGAAGCGTGGATTGACGCGCTCAAAGCGGCAGACGCTCTCGAAGACAATGCGGTAACAGTTGCTTACTCCTACATTGGTCCGAAGATTACCCACCCGATGTACTATGAGGGCTCTATCGGACGCGCAAAGGCTCATCTTCTCGAAACAGCGCAGAAGATGTCCAAGGGCAAAATTCCCGCTTATGTTTCGGTAAACAAGGCGCTGGTAACTCAGTCGTCCTCGGCTATTCCGATTGTTCCGCTTTACATCGCAATTCTCTACAAGGTTATGAAGGAAAAGGGACTGCACGAGGGCTGTATTGAGCAGATGCAGCGTATGTTTGAGGAGTTCTCGAACAACAGCCTCAACCTTGACTCCGAGGGCAGAATTCGTATGGACGATTGGGAAATGCGCGACGATGTTCAGCAGGAGGTGTCCAAAATCTGGGAGGACATTAACCAGGAGAACTTCAAGGAAGTAACCGACATTGACGGCTATTGGAAGGAGTTCTACGCAATGTTCGGCTTCGGTCTTGACGGCGTGGACTATGACGCAGATGTCGAGGTTTAATATCCCAAACTAAACAAACAGATAAGCAAGGCCTGAGAGGACAGCAGTCTTCTCAGGCTTATTTTTTCGGTAAATACAATTTTCACTTATCTTGCAAATCTTGCTTCTTAGTCACTGTCAGATACCCCTCATATACCGCAGCAACGGTTGCAACGGCACAAATAATGCTTCCGCTGTAATTCAAATCTATAAAAGGCAACGTGAACGGAAAAACAAACAGCAAAGCTCCCGTAACCTTACTTATAATAGTATGTTCTGCAACTAATTTCTTCTGAACTATGTATCCGTAAATATTATTGAACACTTTAATCCCCGCAATCGCGCATACCCAAACCCATAGCCATACAGGCATCGTCAAATGAGGGAGTATTTTAAACAAACACGCGGCGACAAAGACAATGTCTGCGGCAGTATCCAGCCTTGAGCCAAATTCACTAACTGTATTTGTCTTTCGCGCAACAGCCCCATCAACCATATCTGTAATTCCTGCAAAGCAGTACAAAGCATAAAACGCAGGAGAAAACACAGGAAAAAATAACAGCGCTATACTAAACAGAATTCTGCAGCTTGTTATGATATTTGCCATGCGTTTACCCCTCTTAAATACTCTAGCCTTGTTGTTTTGTTTATTATAACATACCAATGGGTAGATGTCAATTACAATAGTATAGAACAACCCCCGAGCACAGCCCGAGGGTTTTACTATTACTTGAAGTTGTAAAGCTGCACCTGCTCAAATCCGTCAAGCAGCTCGTTCGACATAGAGAACGCTGCATCAACGCCTCTTGCAACCGCTTCAATCGCGTGGTCTGCGACTATGCACGGAGCGCCAACGCGGTCTGCAATAAGCTCTGCAAGTCCGCCGAGCATCGCGCCTCCGCCCGTGAGAAGAATTCCCGTCGAGAGAATATCTCCGACCAGCTCGGGAGGAGTGGTTTCAAGCGTTGCCTTAACGCTGTCCACAATCTCCATCGCGTTCTCAAAAAGCGCATCGTGAATATCAATATCGCTGATTACAAGGCTCTCTGGCAAGCCTCTCAGGAGGTGTCTGCCGCGGATTTCAAGCTTTTTCTCACCCGTTGGATTGTACACGTTCGCAATTTCCATCTTCGCCTTTTCTGCGGTCTTTTCGCCGATAAGGATTTTGTACTTCTGCGAAATATAGCGTATAATCGCTGCGTCGAACTTGTTTCCCGCCATCTTAACGGAACGCGACTGCACTATTCCGTTAAACGATACCACGGCAACGTCCGAAGTTCCGCCGCCAATATCCACAACCATATTTCCGCACGGCTTGGAAATATCCACACCCGAACCGATAAGCGCCGCAATAGGCTCCTCAATAAGGAACACCTTTCGTGCACCGGCAGAGAGAGCCGCTTCCACAACCGCCCTGCGCTCAACATCGGTGACGGAGCTGGGAACGCACATCACCACGCGCGGCTTCACCATAAATCCGCCGCTTACAATGTGGATAAACTCCTTAATCATCGCCTGCGTCATATCGTTATCGGAAATAACGCCATCCTTCAGCGGACGAACCGCAACGATGTACTCGGGAGTTCTTCCTATCATCTTATACGCTTCCGTACCGACCGCTACAACAGCCCTTTTCTTGCGGTCATAAGCCACAACCGACGGTTCATTGAGGACAATGCCCTTTCCCGCAATCGTAATGATTATATTCGCTGTTCCTAAATCTATTCCAATATCCAATGCCATATTTTTCTCCTGTATCGAGTTTATTCGGTATCATCGTGATAGCAGCGCTTTTTGCTCCCGATAAGCTCCTTAATCATTTCTGTGAGCACCATTTTCCGCATAGGTGCAACGCGCTCGCTAAGTTCGCGGTTGCCCGCTCCCCTGCCGTTCTTGTTTACTCTGGCAAAACGGACGGGCACTCTCTGCGAAATAATCTTAGAAAATATTTCCACGCACTTATCGCAGCTGCACGCATTAAACCTGTCCAGAATAACAGGCGCTTCGTACTCAATAGCAACCTCTGTAATATTGACGACAACCGTATTCTCGGTATCGTCAAACTCCTCGCCCAAATCGCGCCGCATAATCTTCGTAAGTGATTCTTTTCCGCGAAGAGTTGACGGAACCCTACTCTTGCCTGCCAGAAGCACGGGATTAACGTCGGCAGAACGCTCCACCAGCTTCATCACCTGCTCGGTAGTACACGGCTTGCGCTGCTCCTCCTGCTTTGCAGACTTTTTCTTTGTAGTTTTTTGTGGTTCCTTTTTATGAGACTTTGCGGATTTTACGTCAGGCTTGTCCTTTCGGGAGGAATCTGCCTTTTCACACTTCGCAAAGGCAGAATTCTCCTTAGACTTTGCAGATTTTTTTCCTGCGTCTGCCGTCTGTTTCGCGGGCTTGTCCGATTTGATTTCGGACAATTCCCGTTTTAAATCCACAGTTACCCCCGTCAGATGTTCCAATCTGCTTAGGGTACTCTCTTTTTTTCTCATTTACTTTTTAGCCCTCAACGCTCTTTTTTCTCCTTTGCGGGAGCTTTTCCCTCGGGAGCAATAACCTCATTTACAAACGCCTTGAACTCCTTCGCAGAACGGCTGTTCGGCGAATATGTAATAACGGACTCGCCGTGAGCGGGAGCTTCTGCAATCGCAACCGACGCGCTGATTTTCGTATCGAAAATCGTTGTTTCAAGCTGCTCGGCAATCATCTGCGCCAGCTCCTCCACCTCTTTTGTAAGGGTAAGGCGCGGATTATATCTGTTAAACAATATTCCGCGTACAGTCAGCGACTTGTTGTAGTAGCGCTTTACAGCGAAAATGGTCTGTCTGAGCTGTGCAATTCCCTGCAAAGCCAGAACCTCGCACGGCATTGGAATAATAAGCTCGTCAGACGCCGTATAAGCGTTTATCGTAAGAACGGAAAGTGCAGGCGGAGTATCGAGTATAATATAATCGTAATTCTTCTTGACATACCCAATCTGCTCTCTGAGTACATACTCACGTCCCACGCCCGTCATTTCAAGCTCCAATCCCGAAAGCAGGATATTTGACGGAACAACATCGCATATCTCGCCGCTGAGTATAGCGTCAGCAATGTCGCAGTTGCCCTTCATAACGTCATAAACCGTGAAATTGTCCTCAACCTCAACACCAAGGCTGAAACTAAGATTTCCCTGCGGGTCGAGGTCTATCGCCAGAACCTTATATCCAAGAGCAGATAAACCTCCGCACAATCCCGCGCAGGTGGTGGTCTTTCCAACTCCGCCCTTCTGATTTGTAATCGCAATAATCTTTGCCAAAAGAAATTCCTCCAAAATAGGTTATTCGGTTGAACCCTGTTCTCTGTTTACTTTAAAACAACGGTACTCCCGCCGCAACTCACGTCACGGCGCGGAGCACCGCGCTTTAATTCATTCGTAATCAATAACCCTCGGGGTCAACATACTCGCCGGACTCGCTATCCTCCGGAACATAAACGTGGTAGTTGGTCTTACCGTTCTTCTTAACGAAGTACATCGCTGTATCGGAGAAGGAGATAAGCTCGTTTACATCTGTGGTATGTGTAGGACAATACGAAATACCGATAGAAGCACGGACATTAATAAGCGTACCGGTCTCATTAGTATAACCAACGTAGAGCTCGTCTATTATATCCATTGCAATCTGTTCAAGGTTTTCAACATCTTCCTGATTGGTGAAGCAGAGCATAAACTCATCACCGCCGAAGCGTCCTGCAAATCCACCGCGGTCGTCAACCTTTTTACGGATGGTATCTGCAACAAAGCGGATAACCTCATCGCCGATAGCGTGACCGTAACGGTCGTTGATGAACTTGAAGTCATCGACGTCTATGAACATAACGCCAATCTTGTGCGGACCTCTGCGGTCGAGCACAGTCGTGAGCTTCTTGATGAAGGTAGTTCTGTTGTTGAGCTGCGAGAGGAAGTCAACGCTTGCACGCTCGGAGAGCTGAACCTCCAGCTTCTTCTCGTTATCAATATCATTAAGAACGCCGATTACACGAAGCGGCTCACCAAGTCTGTCGGAAACGCAGGTTGCCTTACAGGATACCCATACATCGCTTCCTGTCTTGGACTTCAGCTTGTATTCTGCGCTGTAGCTTCCCTGATTTTTCAGAAGTGTATTTATATCGCGCTTGTACTTATCAGCGAATTCCTGAGTCATAAGGGAATCCAAAAATCTTCCGTTTGAGGGAGTTGCCGCGCTGAGGTTAATATCGAACTTGGCAAGCAGGTTATCCGAAGCGTACATTCTCTCCTTATGGAAATCCCACTCAAAGAGCATACTGTCAGACAGGGCTGCAATAGTCTTATAGCGCTCACCGTTCATATACACCTCTGTAATGAAGTCATTGAACGATTTCTGAATCATACCAAGCTCGCTCTTATCGTGCTTAACAACAATATGGAACGAACCGCCAACCTCCTCAAGATTGATGTCGTTCATAGTCTTGATAAGCTTCTGCATCTTCGAAACAAATCTGCTTGAAATAACGAAAGCAACCGCCGCGCAAAGCAAGCATACCGCAGCAACCACAATCCAGATAATCATATTGGTTGTGGAAGCGAACTCCGTAATATCAGCCGTGCGGACAACGCCTACCCAACGCCAGGAATTGATGTCGGGAATTGCGCCGTAAGCGATTGTATACTTTCCCGCTTTAGCGTCAAAGACCTTCTGAGCGTTGTTAAGCCCGCCGGTGCTTGAAGTAGAGCTGAAGATCGCGGAAACGGTATTCGCAAATGCGGAATCTACCTGAGCAGCCTTCATTATGCTGCCGTCCCCTGCAAAGTTTACGGTATTTCCAACGCTGTCAACAAGCGCAAGATTTGCATGATTGCCGACATAGCTGCCCGAGAGCGCTCTGCCGATATTGCTGTCGCCCGAAAGGGAGACGATGAATACCACATATCCGAGGTCAATCTTCCCATCGTAGCTCTTAACCTTGTGGGAAACATAGATTGCGTCCTGTTCGCTGCTCTCATAGTTCTCCCAAGTAAGCAGTCCCGAAACGGAAGAGAGTCCGTTCTCGTCGAAATGCTGGAAGTTACCTGTCTGCACCTTGCGGCTGGAAGCAATAACAGCACCCTTTTTATTTACGAGCAGCCCATCAATAATATCGCTGCGTCCCTCAACGAACGCTTCCAGCTCCGCAGCTCCTGCGCCGTTGTTCTTCTCAAAGCTCTCAACCACCGCACTCATCGTTGAAAGCGACTTTGCGGAGTTTATGTAGCCGGAAAATACTGCGTCCAGCGAACCGGATTTAGACAGCGACACTGCTGACAATTCGCTTACGCTTACCCCCTTACTGTAATTCACAGTAACCAGAGTACCAACAACTCCGGCTATCAAGGTCGGTATAATGACAAAGATAAGCATAATGCCTACTAAACCGAATTTCAATGTCGATTTCTTCATCGTTTCTCCCCCTAATTTTTAATTTACTTATGCCGTAATACCATAAAATGGCAATTATAAAAAGACATTCAGCACCTCCGATGGGTTAATATCTCCCATCATCCTGCGCGGC
>JBJESC010000315.1:0-8980 GCA_051882615.1 Oscillospiraceae bacterium | reverse complement strand
CGAAGAAGTCCTCAACGCCCTGAATGTCAACCATTGTCATCCAGCGCTCGCCCTCGGTGATAAGTCCGCAGGAGATACCCGCAACGGGCTTCTTAATCGGAACGCCTGCGTCCATAAGCGCGAGCGTAGAGCCGCACACAGAGCCCTGAGAAGTCGAACCGTTCGAGGAAAGAACCTCGGAAACAAGACGGATTGCGTAGGGGAACTCCTCAACGGAGGGGATTACGGGGAGCAGAGCTCTTTCTGCGAGTGCGCCGTGACCGATTTCGCGGCGTCCGGGGCCTCTGGAAGCCTTGGTTTCGCCTACGGAGTAAGCGGGGAAGTTGTAGTGGTGCATATAGCGCTTGCCGTCTTCCTCGTCAAGACCTTCCAGCTTCTGGGAGTCGCTTACGGGACCGAGGGTGCAGATTGTCATTACCTGAGTCTGACCTCTGGTGAAGATACCGCTTCCGTGTACTCTCGGGAGTACGCCAACCTCGGCTGCGAGCGGGCGCATCTGGTCGAGCGCACGTCCGTCAACGCGCTTGCCGTCGTCGAGCAGCCAACGGCGTACAACGAACTTCTGGAGCTTATACATACACTCGTCAATCATTGCGATGTTGTCGGGATAAATTTCGTCGAACTTTGCGTGAACCTCGGCATACAGGGGCTGCAAACGCTCCTCGCGGATATTCTTGTCGTCGGTATCCATTGCGTAGCGTACCTTTTCGATTGCGAAATCGGAGATAGCGTCGAACATATCGTGGTCTACTTCCTGGCTCTCGAAAGCGAACTTCTTCTTGCCAATCTGTGCCTGAATATCCTTAATGAAAGGAATGAGGGACTTTACGATTTCCTCGTGACCTTTCATAATAGCGTCAAACATAAGCTCGTCGGAAACCTCGTTTGCGCCTGCCTCAATCATTACTACCTTCTTCTCGGAGGAAGCGACGGTGAGGTTGAGGTCGGACTTCTGGCGCTGCTCTGCGTTAGGCATAAGCACGATTTCGCCGTCTACCAGACCAACGGAGATACCGCCGATAGGGCCGTTCCACGGAATATCGGAGATGGAAACCGCGATAGACGCACCAATCATACCCATAATTTCGGGCGAGCAGTCGGGGTCTACTGCGAGTACGGTCATTGTGATAGCAACGTCGTTGCGCATATCCTTCGGGAAGAGCGGGCGCATAGGACGGTCAACAACGCGGGAAGTGAGGATAGCCTTTTCGGAGGGACGCCCCTCGCGCTTCAGAAATCCTCCGGGGATTTTACCTACGGAATACAGCTTCTCCTCGTAGTCAACTGCGAGAGGGAAGAAGTCCACGCCGTCACGGGGCTTGGGGGAAGCGGTTACGTTTACCATAACAACGGTCTCGCCGTATCTTACCCAGCAAGAGCCGTTTGCAAGTCCGCAAACCTTGCCTGTTTCAACGGTAAGCTCACGTCCTGCGAACATTGTCTTAAACACTCTGTAATTCTCAAACATTCTGATTTTTTCCTTTCCTTATGATGTTTTTCGGCGGACGTTTACAAAAAACTCAATCGGCGCACCGTTTGCGCGGACTCAGTTTATTGCAAACATCACACCTAGTGAAATAGCGATTGACAGCCGCACTGCAAAGCAGACGATTGCCAATCGCCATTCAATTGATTACTTTCTCAGACCGAGCTTTGCGATAATCGCACGGTAACGCTCAATATCCTTCTTCTGGAGGTAGTTGAGCAGGTTTCTTCTGTGACCTACCATCTTGAGCAGGCCGCGGTTGGAGTGATAATCCTTCTTGTGAACCTTCATGTGCTCGGTAAGCTCGTTAATTCTCTTGGTGAGAATTGCAATCTGAACCTCGGGCGAACCGGTATCGTTAGCGTGGATACGGTTTGCTTCAATTACTGCTGTTTTTTCTTCTTTTCTTAACATGGTAAAAGCTCCTTTGTTTGTATTCTCCGAATTCACAGAAACGGGACGGAGTTATAAATCCTCAGCTCCGTGAAATGGAATGTTCTGTGTGCGCAAATCACACAATAGTCATTATAACACAAAATTTTCGTTTTGTAAAGGGCTTTTTTCGGAAAAAAGAAAAATATTTTTATTTGTTAGCGTTTATAGATTTTGTTCTGCACATAATTTGAGCGGGAGAGTATGGGCGGGCTTATCTGTAAGTAGCCGCCAGACGGCTCTTTCCCGACTTCTGCTTGAATTTAAGGCGAAGATAGTCCGCAATCAGCGCGATAAATTCCGAGTTGGTGGGCTTGCCCTTGGAGATATGTACGGTGTAGCTGAATATGCTTGTCAGCACGTCAATATCGCCTCTGTCCCACGCGATTTCGATAGCGTGGCGGATAGCGCGCTCCACACGTGAGCTGGTTGTCTGGTACTGCTTGGCTACTGTTGGGTAAAGCACCTTGGTGATACTGTTTATCATCTCGTCGTTGTTCACGGAGAGCATAATCGCGGTTCTGAGGTAGTGGTAGCCCTTGATGTGCGCGGGTATTCCCACCTGATGAATAATCTCGGTTACGGCGTATTCCAGCTCGGTTTCGTCCGGCTCGGAAGGAGACTCCTCGCCCGAAAGCCCGCACATCTGGTTTATCTTGTTTACGAGGAACTGCGGGTCAATGGGTTTGAGCGCAAATCCCGCACCGAGGGAAGCGGCTTCGCGTTCAAGCTCGGGGTCGGCGGTGTTGGATACGATAATCACGTTCGGGACGTACTTCTTCTCCGTTTTCAGTCTGCGGATAACCTCGATTGCGTCGCAGAACGGCATTTTCGCTTCCAGAACGGCGGCGTCGGGAGTTTCCGACTTGATTGAATTCAGCACCGAATTTCCATCGCAGCGGCGGGTGATTGCGTACATTCCCGCGTTTTTCAGAGCTCCCGCCCATCTCATTCCGCATTCTGCCGAGTCGTTTCCGATAAGTACCTTAATCTGATTGTTCATTTCTTTGTCCTCCATTTTTGTTCTTTCGTCAGGATTTTATTGCTTATCCTTCCGTATGAGTATATGTTACCATATTCTGGAAATAATTGCAAGAGGTTTTCCAAGAAATTTTCCAAAAATTGTAAAAGTGCTTACAAACCCAACAAATGCGATAACAATCGCATTTTTCGATACTCGTATGTTGTTTCCCAAGGGTATAATGCTCAGAAATTTATACAATATGTCGAAAACAGATGTTAATAAACAGGCAATCCCCCTCGGCGGTGAGGGGGATTTTGGTTATTTTGACTGAGGCAGGCTGTTAAGGTCGTTCTGCCGTTTTAATTCAGAGCTCAAATTTGTCGGTCATCTGCTTGAGCTCTGCCGCCTGTTCCTTTAGTGCTGCGCTGGAAGCGGCACTCTCTTCGGCGGTAGCGGTGTTGCTCTGGACAACAGCGGTAATTGCGTCCATCTCGGTGGTAATGCGTCTGAGCTCCTGTTCGCCGGCGGCGGAGTTGGAAACAATCTTATGTACCATGTCGATAGTGTTGTTTACGCCGTCAACAAGTGTTCCGAGAGAATTTGCGGTGGCTTTCGTAAGCTCTCTGCCCTTGCCCACGGCTGCCGAGGATTCCATAATCAGCTTGGTGGTAATGCTTGCCGCCTCTGCGGACTTGGAAGCGAGGTTTCTTACCTCGTTGGCAACAACCGCGAAGCCCTTTCCGACCTCGCCTGCGCGGGACGCTTCAATTGCCGCGTTCAGCGCGAGAATATTCGTCTGGAATGCAATATCCTCAACAGTCTTGTTGATTTTCTGGATTTCCTCCGAGGTGCTGTCGATGTGCTGCATTGCTTCAATAAGCTGTTCCATACTGCTGTTGCACTCGGAAACGTTGTTTCCCATATCCGTGACAATGGTGGCAGCCTCGTTTGCATTTTCGGCGGTATCCTGAGCCTTTTCCGCAACGGAATTTATTGCCTGTGCAAGGCTGTCAACGGCTTCCGCCTGCTTGGCTGCGCCGTCGGAAAGCTCTGCGGCTGCACAGGAGAGCTGGTCGGAGCCTGTTGCAACCTGTCCCGCAACCTCGTTGATATTTGTCAGCGTGTCGCGCAGAGACTTCTGAATAATCATCATAGAATTCCTGATGTTTGAGAAATCGCCGATATACTCCGTTTCAATCGAGTTGTTGAACCTGCCGTTCGCCATATTGTTGAGCTTATCGTCAATGTCGTTTACATAGCCGAGTATCTTCTGTAACGCTTCCTCGGTTGCGAGGCAGGCTTCGCCGATTTCATCGGGAACCCGGTATTGGCTGGAGTAGGACAGCTTGCCACCCAGCATAGCGTCGGAAGCGGATTTCAGCTCCTTCAGAGGGCTGAGTCTTTTTCTGATTATCACAATCAGAATTGCGGTATCAAGCACGAGGAAGAGCAGGAAAATGCCGATATACAGAAATACAATAGCATAGATTTCCTTGAAGAAGGTGGAGGAAACGCAGGCGAGGGTGAGATGCCAGCCCGTATTTCCGATGGGCTGTTTGGCGAATATGCTCTGCTTGCCGTTATAATCCTTTCCGCGGAAAACGGAGTTATTCTCCGCTTCAATACAGCCTGTCGGCTTGATGTCCGCCATATTTGTGAAAACATCGTTTTCGTCCTCGTCTACATAGGGGACGAAATCGAGGTTCTCGTGAACGACAATTCCGTTCTCCGAGTCCAGCAGAATGGGGTACATATCCTTACCATCCGCGGTCTTATCGGCAATATCAATAACGGAGGTTACAAATATATCCGAGGCAAAAACCGCAGTAACCTCGCCGTTGTTTCTGATTGCCTTGGAGATTGTGATAACCATTTGCTTGGTGCTTGCGTCATTGTACGGAACGGAAATCACGGCGTTGTCGCTGTTTACAGCAGCACTGTACCAGCCTCGGGAGGTGGGGTCGTAATTCTCCGCGGCAGCGTCCCAGCCGTCCGAGAATACGCAGGATTTATCGGGTCTGCCCATATAGAGGCAGAATATGTCGCTGTCCACGTTTAAAAGTCCGACGAGATACTCCTCCGCTTCGGAGAACTTTTCGGAGTCGTAACCTCCCGCCTTTATTGCCTCGGCATAGGCGTCAACGGTTCTGAGCTGGACGTCCATCCAGTCCTCCATCTGACCTGCGGTAGACTCTGCCAGAGCGAGGTAGTTTTTCATAGAGGTGTCGCGGATACGGGTGAGCGTAGAAGCACCCGATGCAAGCGTAAAAATTGCGATTGAAACGCCGATTACCAGAAGCAGCCACATAGCAAGGGTTTTCTGAATACTTTTCTGTCCCTTTGACATAGAAATCCATCCTTTCGGCAAATATGAAGCTTTGTCTTGAGTGCGTAAAATCGCACTAGTTTCTTATCATTTTAACATATTTTTCCGCCAATGTCAACCAAAACAAAAAAATTCCCTCTGCACTGAGCGGTACAGAGGGATAATTTGTTTTTGGTGTCGCAATCTATCAGAATGTCAACTTCATAGTATACTTTTCAGAGGCGGTTTTGCCGTCGTCCTTTGTTGCCTGAATAGAGAAATAGTAGGTATTGCCCGTGGTGAACGGACCGATTTTCAGACTTGTTTTCTCTGTTTTGAATTCGTTCCGGACTTCACTCATCGCGGCGTTCTTATACAGGGTTACGGTATATCCGGTAGCCCCGTCAACTGCGTCCCAGCTGAAAATCCAGTTGGTTCCCTCCTTCGTGCTCTTTACGTTCTGAGGTTTAGCAAGAGCAGCAGCGGACGAGCCCGAGAACGTGAACCGGAAGTTAGCGTAATCGGAATAGTTATCCTTACCGTCAACGGTCTTTACCGCACGGATAGCGAAGTAGTATGTCCTGCCCGATACAAACGGGCTGAGAGTAATGGTAGGCTCGGTTGTGTCGAACTCTCGCCAAATTTCCTTTTTGGTGGAATCCCTGTACAGGGTTACAACGTATTTTGTTGCGCCGTCAACCGCGTCCCAGGTTATAATTTCCTTGTCGCCGCTTTCTCTGCCGCTTACATTCTGCGGCACAGCGGGTGTGTCTCCCTTGAACGTAACATGGAACTTCACATAATCGGAGTATGCTTGATTTCCGTTCTTTTCCGCAACCGAGCGTATCGCAAAGTAGTAGGTTTTTCCCGCAACGAACGGACTGAGGGTAATGGTTGTATCGGTGGTGTTGAACTCCTTCCGGATTTCCGTTCTTGCGGAGTCCTTGTACAGCGTGATAACGTATCCGTCAGCGCCCTCTACCTTGTCCCAGCTGATGGTTTTCTTGTCGCCGCTTTCCTTTCCGCTCAAATTCTGTGGAGCTGCGGGCTTTTCGGGAGCGGTAACGGTGAGTTCGGGAACAGCGACTTCGGCGGTTACCCACTGCGAGTATTCCGCGCTTGTTCCGCTTCCCTTTATGGTGCGCAGACGCACATAGTAGGTGTGAGCCTTATCCGAAATACTTGTAATGTTAAGCGTTGTCGTGGTGGACTTAGCTGTGTGGCTGGCGGAGATTTTTGAGAAATCGGAAACATACGCTCCTTCAAAATCGTAGCCCGTAGCACCGCTTACGGAATTCCATTGAATTCTAACTATCCTGCCCTCGGTATCTGTTGCGGGAATAAGGGATACTCTGAAATTGCCGGGAGCTTCAACCGCAGGCTTTGCCGACTCGCTTTCAATAACCTTTATACCCTCGCTCTTGCTGTAGGTGAAGGTCAAAGGCTCGGATATAGTTTCTTTTCCGCCGCTTGCGGTCGTTGCGGCAAGGCGGAAGTAGGTTGTTTCGGTGGGGTTCCAGGTCGTAAAGGTGATTTTATTCTTAACGCCGTATGCCATTGTTGCCTTGGTCATTGTGCTGTCCGAACCGAAGCCGAACAGAACGCTTGTGCCTGTGGGATTATCCCAGCTAAGCGAAAGTCCGCCGTTGGTTGATGTGCCCGCCTTCAGGTTCGTGGGAACCGCGGGGCTTGTGCCGCTGCCCTTATCCGAGGTGGTGATTTCTGCCCAGTCGGAATAGGCTGCCACGCCGTCGTCCTCGCGCTTTGCACGAACCATTATCTTCATACTGTCCGCGCCGTTTGAATATGGAATATATCTTGTGGTATCGGCGGTGAGAATGTTCGATACAACGTTGCCGTCACAGTAAGCCTGTACCTGATACTGCTGTGCGTCGTTGACTGCGCTCCACGAAATCTTAACTCCGGTATTGCCGCTTCCCACAACTGTGGGAGAGGGCATGCCGAGCGTCTTGACATCTTTTCCCATATCCGCCGCGGTAACCTTATAGTTGTTCGCTTCGATAGCGGGCGCCCAGTTTGCGGCTGTGGTGGATTCGTAAATGTGGCTCTTATCGTTTGCAAACAGCGAGCCTACTCCGAACCATTCGGTGTTGTAGCCATTGTCCTCGTCGTTCCAGCAGACGTCTATGTAGTAGTAATTTCCGTCGTCGAACTTGACGGTGTTCCATGCGTGGTTGTAGCTTAACGCGGTGAGCACGTCAATGTTCATTGCGTTGCCCATTGCGGTCAAGGTCTGAGCGTATCCCGCGCAGACAGTTTCGGGCGTCATCAGCACGGAGTACATCGATTGGTTTTCTTCACCCGCCGCCTTGGTAGACTGTTCCTGAGTATATTTATTGTCCTTGTTTGACACAACGGGGTCGTAGATTATCGCCTCGCAGATTGTCCGGTTGGCGGACATCAGCTTCTGCCAGTTGGTGGTTTCGTCGTCGCTGCACTCGGAAATCCACTTGTCAAGCTTGTCGAAAAGCTCGTTTGTGGTCTTTCCGAAGTCGCTGAGGTTTGCCGCAAAGTCAAATACCTGAACATAAATGCTCTGGGAGGTGAATGCATATCCTGCCGCAAGAAAATAATACTGCGGATTATTGTACTTGAACCATGTCACCAGATTTCCGGCTCTTTCTCTGGACAGGTTGAGGTCCTTATAGTCAACCCTGGCGATGGTGTAGAAGTTGTTCTGCTTTATAAAGCTTGTCGAGGAGTTTTCGAGGTACTGACGGCACACCTCGTCAAGTCTGTCATAGAACGCCGACTCGCTGTAGGTCAGTTTGTCCTTCGCGCTGCGGCTTGCGTACTTGTCCCAATCGCGCTGTTTTATGCTTGTTTTGACGGAGCCGCGCAGAACGCGCTGCTGCTCTTCTGCCATAGCGTCAAGCTTTGCGCTGTCTTCTTCCGAAAGCGCCAGAGCCTCCTGAACCATCGCTCCCTCGGGGAGAGTGAGCGCGCCGCGGAGCTCTTCAATTTCCGCGCTCAGGTCCTTTATCATCTGCTTTAACTCTTCAATTTCGGAACTGTTTCCTCCCGAATTGTCGCCGGACATTTCCTCTTCATCATCAAACAGGAAACTACACCCCGAAAACGTGCTCAGGCACATTATAAGTCCCAGAAGCAGAGCCAGAAGTTTACGACTTTTCATATATACTCCCTTCCAAAGCCACAGTTGGAAATTTAACCCAAAATACCATCTTAAATTATATCACTTTATCGGAAAATTGTCAACAAATGTCGGCAGATTTTTCAAAGTGTTCTTGTATATGTACCTTTCCCGACAGTCTGACTTGAACTTTCTCAACAAACCGAAATCCCCCTCTGCAAGTGAGGGGGATTTCATATTAATAGGGAAAGCTCGGATTATTTTGCAGGTGCCGAATTCTCGGGTGATGAATTATCGGGAGTTGAGGTATCGGGCGAGGAATTCCCCGACTCGTTGATTTTTGCCATAACCTGAGCGGCAATCGGTTTAATATCATCGGGGAGCGAGGACAGGTCTTTGCTCTTCACAGCGGCGGCGATAGCGGAAAGCTGCTCCTTGGTGATACCCGCCGCTTGGATTTGCTCGGAGTACTGCGCCATTACTTCCTCGACTTTCTGGGCGTCGAGGTCTATAAGGCTTTCGCTGACCCGGATTTGTCTGCCCTCGGAGTTTATGGTGTAGTTATCGGGATAAATCAAGTCCTCAACTCCCACAAGCTCGTATCCGTCCGCTTTGAGGGATTTCAGAATATCGGGAAGAGCGGCTGTGGTGTTGTCGAGGTCGTTGTGGAACAGCAGT